>DASZPK010000427.1:0-15000 GCA_035550335.1 Chthoniobacteraceae bacterium
TCTCCTCCGCGCTCAAGCAGAACATGGATCAATTGCAAAAAGCCCCCCGCTTCCTGCGCGAGACGCTCGTGTTCCCGTATACGCACGGCAAGGATTTCTGCACCGCGCTCTATGAAAGCGGCGGCTACCAGGCGATTTCCAACGCCTTCAAGCACCCGCCGGCCTCCACCACGCAAATCCTCCACCCGGAAAAATACATCGACAACGAGCAGCCGATCCGCATCGAGTGGCCCGACCTCGCCGTGAACGGCAAAAAGCCCACCGACGACAACGTCCTCGGCGAATTCGGCACCCGCATCCTGTTCGAAAAATACATGGATGAGGACACCGCCACCGCCTCGGCGGAAGGCTGGCGCGGCGACCGCTATATTGTTTATGACGACGGCAAGGGCATGGTCTGGAAAACGCTCTGGCAGGACGCCGACCACCAAAGCGCCTTCCGCGACGCGCTGCAGCGCTACCTCGCGAAGCGCTTCAAGCAATCCACGACCGACGCCACCAACCCGGACAACATCGTTTTCAGCGCGCCGGCGATCCCCGCCGCGCCCGCCTCGGAAGGCCACGCCGCCACCACGGGCTCCCCGGCGTGTACCGGCGAAATCCTCACCACGAAAACGGGAAACGGCATTATATTGATCTGGGGCGACTCGAAGGAGTTGAACGATTCGCTCCTGGAGAAATTCAAGGAATAAAATATCCAGCCTGCAATGATTGCGAGACAGGTATTTTACGAGGGACGCGTGCAGGGGGTCGGGTTCCGCTACACCGTGCGGAACATCGCGAAAGGCTTCGAGGTCACCGGCTGGGTGCGCAACCTCCCCGATGGCCGCGTGGAATTGCAGGCCTGCGGCGAGGCGGACGAAGTGAACGCGTTCTTGACTGGCGTGGAGGAAAGCGAATTGAATGGTAATATTCGCAAGGCGGAGAAACGCGAGATACCTCCGTTAAACGATGTGAAAGGATTTGAAATCCGCTTTTAAAATGTCCACTCCCGCGATCTCAATCCGCAACCTGACAAAGGTCTATCCCATCCCGTTCAAGCGGGAGCGCGTGACCGCGGTGAAAAATCTCTCGCTCGATGTCGAGCCCGGCCAGGTCTACGGCCTGCTCGGCCCCAACGGCTCGGGCAAAAGCACCACCATGAAAATCGTCCTCGGCCTTGTCCCGCCGACGGATGGCACCACGCAGATTTTCGGGCGGGACAGCTCGGCGGTGGACAGCCATGAGGACGTCGGGTTCCTCCCGGAAAACCCCTATTTCTATAAATTCCTCACCGGCTATGAGACGCTCATTTTTTACGGGAAAATCTGCGGCCTCAGCGGCAAGGCGCTCAAGGACCGCGCGGGCGAATTGCTGAAACTCGTGGGCCTCGAAAACGCGCGCGACCGCCGCCTGGGCGGCTACTCGAAGGGGATGCTCCAGCGCATCGGCCTTGCGCAGGCGCTCGTGCAGGAACCGCGGTTGCTCGTGCTCGACGAGCCGACCGCCGGCGTCGACCCCGCCGGCTCGCGTGAAATCCGCGACCTTATCCTCGATTTCAAGGCGCGCGGCATCACCGTGATGCTCTGCTCGCACCTGCTCGGCCAGGTGCAGGAAATTTGCGACCGCATCGGCATCCTCAACCACGGCGAACTTGTGCGCGAGGGGAGCCTCGACGAATTGATTTCCATCGAGAACCAGACCGAAATGATCATCGAGGACGCATCGCCCGAAGTGCTCGAGGAAATCCGCCAGCTCGTCGGCAAATCCAACGGACGCCTCGTGGAAATGCGCAAACCCCAAACCAACCTCGAGCGCTACTTCCTCGACGTCACCGGTGGAAAATAACCGCCCCGCACCCCTTGTGAATTCCCAAGCCCTCCCGTCCAGAACCCAGCACCGGATCTTCTCCATTTCGCGCGTCTGGGCGATTTCCACGAACACATTCCTGGAGCTTGTGCGCCTGAAGGTGTTTTACTTCCTGCTCATCTTCGCGCTGATCATCATCGGCAGCACCGGCTTTTCGGAAATCCTCGACCTCAAATTCCAGGACCAGTTCCAGATCCTCCAGGACGTGTCGCTCGGCGCGATGTCCATTTTCTCGATCCTCCTCGGCACGCTCGCCACGGCCAACATGCTCCCGAAGGACATCGAGGACCGCACCCTCTACACCATCCTCGCCAAGCCCGTGCCGCGGTTCGAATACCTGCTGGGAAAACTGCTTGGCATGTTCCTGCTGTTGTTCATCGCGATCGTGCTCATGAGCGGGATGTTCGTCATCGCCCTTTACGCCAAGCACAGCACCATCACCGAAGCGACCCGGATGACTTATGCCGAGCATCCCACGCAGTTGCAGGGGGCTCTCCGCGACCTCGATGCCCACGCATTCCCCTCCGGCCTCGTGCCGTGCGTCGTGGCCATCTACATCAAGGCGATCCTTCTCTCCACGATGACGCTGATGATCTCGACGTTCTCGACCTCCTACATTTTCACGCTTTTCATTTCGTTCACCTGTTACTTCATCGGTAGCGTCGAGGGAATGGCGCGCGATTTCGCCCTCAATGGCACATCGGGCCAGGGCTTGAAATTTTTCATCGGCGCCGTGGCGCTTCTTTTCCCGGACCTGCGGCTCTTCGACCTGGTGGATGACATCGTGGCGGGGAACCACATCGCGAGCGCGGTCTTCATGAAGACCGCGGGACTCGGGCTTTCCTACGTGCTCGTCTATGCGCTGGTGGCCTACATCGTTTTTTCCTTCAAGGAATTATGAACAAGGGGCGCATCATCGGGATTTTGATCATCCTCGTGTTCGGGGCGGCCAAGATGCCCTTCGAGCAAAAGCTCACCGAGGAACATCGCGCCGCTTTTTTCCACGGCGTGAAATTCGACCTTTCCGTGCGCCAGCAGCTCAGCCAGGCGGAATATCTCGCCGCGCTCGGCGGCTTCCGCGCGGTGGTGGCCGATTTCCTCTGGATCGAGGGCCATGTCGCATGGGAGAAGACCGAGTGGGGGCGCATGATCCTGTTGTTCGACAACGCCGTCACTCTCCAGCCGCGCAACGTGAATTTCTGGGACATCTTCGGCTGGCACGTCGGCTACAACGCCAGCGTCGCGGCCTTCGACGATCCTCACGAGCCCGACCCCGCCAAACGCCTCGCCCTCCAGCACCAGTATTTCAAGGCCGCGGAGGACGTTTACCTGCGGGGAATCAAAAACAATCCTGACAGCTATTTTTTGTACGAAAAGCTCGCGGAACTATACCAATACAAATTTAAGGACCACCTCAAGGCCTACGAGTATTACACCAAGGCCGCGGCCTTCCCGGATGCGCCCACCTACGACAAGCGCATGGCCGCCTATGAACTTTCGTATGAGCCTGGACGTGAGCAGGAAGCGTATGATCTGCTTGCACAGTACTACCGCATGGGCGAGCAGGAGCATCTGCCCACTTTGTTAAATCGTTTGAAATATTTGGAGGATAAGCTAAATATCCCTCCCTCTCAGCGGATTTATAACCCGGGAGAAAAGCAATAATTGGTAGAAAATGCGTTTTGCGATTTTTGGTGATATTCATGCGAACCTGGAAGCCTTGCAGGCCGTGCTGGCCGACGCGGAGGAAAACCATTGCACGCATTTCGTCTGCCTCGGGGACATCGTCGGCTACAATGCCAACCCGCATGAGTGCCTGGAAATCGTCCGCAATCTCGATTGCCCCACGGTAAAGGGGAACCACGACGAGCAGGCGTCGCTCGAGGAGGACCTCGAGGGATTCAACCCGCTCGCCGAGGAGGCGATCAACTGGACGCGCGAGCACCTCACCGAGGAGGACAAGCAATGGTTGCGCGACCTGCGCATGGTGCGGCAGGTGCGCGATTACACGATTGTCCACGCGACGCTCGATACGCCGCACAAGTGGGGCTACGTCTTCAACCAGCTCGATGCCGCCGCGAGTTTCAACTACCAGCACACCGCCCTCTGCTTCTACGGCCACACGCATGCCCCGCGCGCCTACATGTCCGACGGCACCACCGTGCGCAGCCTCACATTCGACAAATTGCGCATCGAGCCGCAGAAGAAATATTTCATCAACGTCGGCAGCGTGGGCCAGCCGCGCGACGGCGACTGGCACGCCTCCTACGCCATTTTCCACGCGGACAAAAAATACGTGGAGCTGCGCCGCATCGAATACGACATCAACACCGCGCAGGATAAAATCCTGGACGCCGGCCTGCCGCAACGCCTTGCCGACCGGCTCGCGCTCGGCAAATGAGCGGCGCTTCCCCCGGGCGGGAAGGGAAGGGAATGCCGGAAGGGGTCGAGTCGGTGCTGGTCGTGAAACCAAGCTCGCTCGGCGATATCGTCCACACGCTCCCCTCGGTGCATCTGCTCAAGCGGGCGCATCCGGCGCTGAAAATCAAGTGGGTGGTGAATACCGAATGGGCGCCGCTGCTTGCTGAAAATCCCGATCTCGACGAAGTGGTCCTTTTCCCGAGGAAGGATTTCCGTTTCCCGCCCAACCTCGCGAAGCTGCGCGATTGGATCACCGTCAACCGCCGCCTCCGTCCCGGCCTCGCGCTCGATTTCCAAGGATTGCTGCGCAGCGCCCTCATCGGGCGGCTCTCCGGCGCGTCGCACATTCATTGCCTTGGCGACGCGACCATTTCCTGCCGGCTGCTCTCCCAATGCGTGGTGCCCGCCATCCGCAGCGAGGAGCACGCCGTGACGCGTTACCTCAAGCTCGTCGCCCCCCTCGGCATCGACACCGCCGCCCCGCTGGAATTTCCCATGCCCGCCGGCGAAAAGCCGGCCGGCATCGAGCTGCCGGGGCGCTATCTGCTCGTCCACCCCTACTCGCGCGGTGAGAACAAATCGATCCCCGACGATTGTCTCGCGCGCCTGGTCGAAATGCTCGCGCCGGTCCCCGTGGTGCTCGTGGGCCGCACGGAGGAGGGCCGCCGGCCGCCGGAGGGATGTATTACTTTGTTGAACAAAACGTCTCTCCCCGGATTGATCTGGCTCATCCGCCACGCGCATTTCACCGTGAGCGTGGACAGCGGCCCGATGCACATCGCGGCCGCCATCACCGGGCGGCTGCTCGGCATCCACAATTGGACCGACCCCTTTCTCGTCGGCCCCTACAATCCCGATGCCTGGGTCTGGAAAAATGGCAACCTGCTCCAGATGCGCGGCGTCAGCGCACCCAGCGGCCCCGGCACCCGCAACTTCGGCGCGGAGGACCTCCCGCAAGTCGCGGAATTCCTGCGCAAACAATTTTGAGCGCTGTTCACCTCATGGCATGCGCGTTGCCATCATCTTCTGCTGCAAACAGTTGCGTTGACAAGACGGCGTTTTTCCCCCATTAATGCGCCGCTACCGCCGCGACTCGATTCATGGATATCGATGTGACAAATCAAAGGCAGGCGATCCTCAAGGTCTTGGGAGAACAAGGCTTCACCGTCTCCCCGTCCCTCCCCGTCAAGAAAACCTTCGAATTGCGCCCCGCGGAGGAAATCGGCCGCAGACTCTGGGCGATCAAGGCCGTCGTGCTCTGGGTCAGCTTTGAGGAAGCCGATCTCTCCTCGGAAAAAGTGCATCTCTACGTCACATCGAACGCCCTCGGGCGTTACCTTTCCAAAAAAGAGAGCGCCATCCTCAAGGAGCCTCGCGCCGAGGCGAACAAAAACCACATCTCCGAAATCGGCTGGGCCATGGAAGGCGCATGGAGCCTCGCGTGGGTCCTCGGTTACAAACCCGCGCCCGACCATGCCGGTGAGATGATCGACGACGAGCACATCAAGGGCATCTTTTACGAATTCATCCCGCCAATCACCGCGGGTTTCGCCGACTGGCTCTCAGCCAAAACCGCGGCCCCCTTCGAGGACATCGTTTTCATGGAGGATATTTTTTACTGCGTCCACAACGCCGCCCGCTCCGCCGTGATCGGGCGCAAGGACACGGTGCCCGAGGCATTCCATCCCATCGTGAACGGCGGCGTCATCCAGGAGCGCCGCAAAGCGCTCACGTGGGCGCTCAGCGCCGGCGTCGCGTGGGATGACACCGACGTCAGCACATAGATTGCGATCAGCCGTTTTTAACCCGGATATCCTCCCCGGAGTTCATCCCCCCGCACGAAGATTTTTGAAACTTTTGCGTGGGGGCGGGGTTTTCAGGTTGATCCCTCGGATCACCTCGGACAACGGGGAAATTCAAAACCACAGAAAAAAACCTCCCATATATGAAAATGACGAAATTATTGCTCCCCGTTCTGCTTTGCGGGGTGACCATGACCATGCTCCCGGCGCTCCACGCGCAAGACTCCGCACCCGCGACTTCCGGCTCGAACGCCGCAGGCGGCGGTGGCAAGGGCGGGCGCGGCGGCGGTGGCCTGAATCTCGACGCCTTGACCAAGGCGCTGACGCTCACCGACGACGAACAGACGAAGATCAAGCCGATCCTGGACGACTTCCACACCAAGGCCCAGGCGATTTTCCAGGACACCACCATCCAGCAGGCTGACAAGCGCACGAAGCTCAAGGACCTGCGCGACACCACGGTCACCGCGATCAAGGCGCTCTTGACGGATGACCAGAAGACCAAGCTGGATGCGTTTCTTCAGCAGCAAAGAGGCGGTGGTCGCCGTGGCGGGGGAAATGCCGCTGGCGGCAACGGCCAAAGCAGTTAAAACATTTCTTTACTGCTGATCGGGGGCGGGGTGAGTGATTGCACCCCGCCTCTTTTTTGTACACGCCAAAATGACAAGTCCCGGCGGGGACGCCGGCCAGGCGACTACTGCAATCCCTGGCGCGCGGACGGGGCGGAGACAGGGCGGATGATCGAGCCGAGGACTGCCTGGGTGACATCCTTGCCCCCGCCGAAATTTATGACGAGGCTTTGGATCGTCCAAATAAGCCCGAATGGAATGCCCCACCATCCCACGAGAAGGGAGATGAGGACAAAGGGGAGCCCCTTGGCGACGCTCCCATGGCCGCCCTTGATGAAATAAATATTCGACGATCGCCGGAAGCTCATGAAAATAACCGAGATACAATATTGATACATCACGAACCGGCCGCCGCGTGAGATTTCGTTGCGGAGATCCTCCGCGTTCATGCCTTCGATGCCGACGATTTTTGCCATGGGAAATGTGAACGCAGGGAAGCGGAAACGGCGCTGAAAGGCAAGCGCGAACGCGCATGAGATTGATCAAAGTTTAAACCCGCAAAGGCCGCAAGACCGCGAAGGGTTTGGGAAAATTGTCCTCTTCCTTGCGGTTCAAATCAGTCGTCTCCGCCTGCGAGCAGCGTTTCGTAGAGGCGGAGATCGCCCTCGGAAAAACAGCAAAAGGTGATCTCGCGCACGCTCCCGGGGTTTTTCATGAATTCGCGCGCGGTTGCGATGGCGGTGCGGGCGGCTTCGTCAGCCGGGTAGCCATAAACGCCCGTGCTGATCGCGGGGAACGCGATCGTCGCCAGCCCGTGCTCCGCGGCGATTTCCAGGCAGCGCCGATAGCAGGAGGCGAGCTGCGCGGGTTCGCCGGATTTGCCTCCGCGCCACACCGGGCCCGGCGTATGGATGACGTGTTTCGCGGGAAGGCGATGGCCGCCGGTGATCTTTGCGTCGCCTGTTTTACAACCGTAGAGTTTGCGGCATTCCTCGAGCAGCCCGGGACCCGCGGCGTGGTGGATCGCTCCGTCCACTCCTCCCCCGCCAAGGAGCGAGGTGTTCGCGGCGTTGACGATGGCATCGACGGCAAGCGTGGTGATATCCGCGCGAATGGCTTTAAGCATGGCTCCATCTTGAATTATTTTTGGCTGCTCGCCAAGCGCGGCACAATCCGCTACGGTGCCTGCGACATGAGCGAAAATCCCTCCAGCGTTCTTGAACAATTCCACCAGCTTCTTGCCGCGGCCGTCGAGGCCGGCGCCTCGGATATCCACATCAAGGCCGGCGCCCCGGTCCGCTTTCGCGTGAGCGGGGAACTGGCGGACGTGGAGGCGCCGGAGCCGGATGAGCAGTGGCTCGCGGACCTCGCGAAACAGATCGCGCCGCCGCTCGCGCAGAAGCGCTTCGAGGAGCAGGGCGAGGCCGATTTCGCCTATGAATCGCCGGGGACAGGCCGGCAGCGCGTGAATCTTTTCACACAGCGTGGGAAGCGGGTGTTTGCGTTCCGCATGGTAAAGGAGCACATCGTCACGCTGGCGGAACTCAATCTGCCGCCGGTGGTGCAGCATCTCGCGGAAAAGACCAACGGGCTCATCCTCGTGGCCGGCGCGACGGGCAGCGGGAAATCGACCACGCTCGCGGCGATGATCGAGCACGTCAACCTGCGCGAAAAACGGCACGTCGTGACGCTCGAGGACCCGATCGAGTACGTGTTCCGCGACAAGATGTCGGTGATCGAGCAGCGCGAGGTCGGGATCGACACCGGCACTTTTGCCACCGGTTTAAAACATGTTTTACGCCAGGATCCGGATGTCATCATGATCGGCGAGATGCGCGATGCCGAGAGTTTTTCCGCGGCGATGCGCGCGGTGAACACGGGCCACTTGGTGATCTCGACGCTCCATTCGACCCGGGCGGCGCAGACCATCACGCGGGTGCTCGAGTTTTTCGAGGCGAGCGAGCACGAGCACGCTCGCCGGCAGATCGCCGCGGGCCTGCTGGCGGTGGTGTGCCAGGAACTCGTCCACGACGTGACCGGCATGCTGCGTCCCGCGGTGGAGGTGATGGTGAACAACGAGACGATCCGCGGCTTGATCGAGAATGGAAAACTCGAAGCTCTCCCGCAAGCGATCGAGCGCGGCGCGCAATCCGGGATGCAGACCTTCAATCAGGCGCTCATGGCGCTGGTGAACGAGCGCCTCATCACGCAGGAGACGGCGCTGCGTCACTCACCCAACCCGGAGGCGCTCCGGATGAACTTCAAGGGAATCTTCTCGCAGATTTAGGCGATCGGCGCAGGCGCTGCACTGCCCTGGTAAGTGGCATCGCCAAAGCCGAGTATCGGGTAAAAGATGAACGGGAGGAAAATCAAGCCGATCCCGAATCCCGCTCCTTTGCCAAAGTTTTTCGCGACTGCCAACCCGACCAGCACGCCTATGATGATATTCACCAAGGGGATAATGAGCAGGATGATCCACCAGAGGGGCTTCCCGGCCACTTTGAGCAATATGATAACGTTGTAAATCGGGATGACCGCGGCCCAGCCCGGCTGGCCCGCCTTGATAAACACCTTCCACATACCCGCGACAACGATGGCAAATATGAGCAGTTCCACCAACGACACAATGGGGCTGGGCTGGGGAACTGTCGTCGTGGTCGTAAAATCCGGCGTGGATGATTGCGCCAGAGCGGAACCCGCGGAGAACAGCGTGACGAGGAGGGAAGCACCGAAGTATTTTGCCGTTTTCAGATTCATAAGATTTCCTGTTAGGTCTTAAGGACCTTGGGTTGAGGTTGAGGGTCTTACTGCCGAACGTGGCTGATACTCGTGTTTTCCCGGCGTTTAGTCCAGCCATTTTGGGAACTTTGTTTAAACGTCCGGCGCGCGCCGTGGAAAACCCGTTTTCGTGTTTTGCGGGCTTGCCTGATGCCGGGGGATCAGTAAGTTTGCGGGGACGATTCAAACCCCTCCATGACCCGCAAGCTCCCGATTCCGCGCAAAAGCATCTATCGGTTTTCGCTCTATTTGAGGTGCTTGCAAGGCCTCGCGCGGGACAATGTCTCGACCGTTTCCTCCGAGCGGCTCGCGAAGGCGGCCAAGGTAAGCCCCTCGCAGTTGCGCAAGGACCTCGCGTACCTCGGCACGCCGGGCAGGCGCGGATTCGGCTACTACGTGACGGAGTTGAAGGGCCGCATCGATTCGCTCATGGGGACGAATCTGCTTACGCCCATCGTGCTGGTGGGCGCCGGCAACCTCGGCGCCGCGCTGTTGTCCTACCAGGGGTTCCAGGAGGTGGGGTTCGAGATTGCGGGGGCGTTTGACCTGGCGTGGAAGGACCATCCCGCGCCCAGGGATTCCGACATCACGATCCAGCCCATGGAAAAACTCGCCGAGTTTATCGCCACCCGGAAGATCTCGATCGCGATCCTCGCGGTCCCCGCGGAAGCCGCGCAAACGGTCGCGAACCGGCTCGCGGCGGATGGCATCCGGGGCATCCTGAATTTCTCGCCGGTATTGCTGGAGCTGCCCAATGGCGTGTTGGCGCACAATGTGAATGTGGCGCTGGAGTTGCAAAACCTCGCGTATTTCATTAGAAAATAGCCATGCGTGCGGCGTATTTATACTTCGTTGCGGCGGCAATCACGGTGCTGGCGACAGGCGGCATCGCCCACGCGAAACGGGGCGAGCCGGCGAAAGTCGAGCCGGTGGTTTACGAGGGCGTGCGCTACTCCGCGCCGAATGATGACAACTTGCGCGGCTACCTCGTCGCCGTGGATGTCGCCACCGGCAAAAAGCTTTACGAGATCGACGTGTACAAGACGATGGTCATGGACGGGCTTGAGGCGGACGTGCAATGGGTCTTCATCAAGAACCTGGAAATCAAGGGCGACAAATTGATCGTGACCGACGAGAAGGACCGGCAGTATTCGGTGGATTTAAAGACGCGGACCGTAAGGAAAATCATGCGCCCCATCGTGAGGCCCCCGGCTTAAGGCCGCCATCAGCGCGCCGATATCCCCCGCCGGGATTTCGGTGACACCCGGCACGCCTGTGAGTCCGCAACCGGCCGACGCAATCACCGGCAGCCCGGCGGATGCGGCGCGCAAAAGGCGGCGCGGCTGGTTCTCCACCCACGCGGGAAGGACCACTGCGCAAATACCAGCCGGCCAGCGGTGTGCGAGGTCGAAGTGCGCGGTCTCGACCCTATTCCAGAAATCCGGAGATTCGCGCACCGGCCCGCCGAGGATGACCTTGAGTCCGAGTTCGCGCGCCGCTTCGCGCACCTCGTAAGCGCCCTTGCGTCCGAGCGTCGAGGCCGGAAAAAATAGGGCGCGACCGGCGGAGGCTTGGACTTGCCGCTCATGATCCGGAGCGGCCCAATCGAGTTTCACCGCGCGGCAGCCGCCGAGACGCGCGATGGCGCTGTGCGGCGTGATCCAGCGGCGCGCTTCCGCAAGCGCCTCGCGTTCGGCTTCGGCAATCCACGCAGGCGCGCGGAAATCGGCGAGGGTGGGGGACACGGGCCATTGCGTTGCCGCGCGGTCGAGGACGCGCTGCAATTCGTCCATCGGCAGGCGGGTCATCAGGACATCGAATGTGCGCCCGCCGAGCACGCCGTCGCGCCACAGGAATGGAAGCAAATTTTGGGAAACGGCCAGATGGGTTGCGGCGTATGGAATGGCGCGCGCGTAATGCCGGGCGAGCTTCCCGTCCATTTCCAGCAGCGCTCGCTGGCGCGCGGCGCCTTGCGCGGCAAGTTTTCGCGACCGCCACGAACGCAGCATCACTTGCAGCGGCGCAAGGCGCACTTGGGAAAAGCTCGCGCCGTTCCACGGATAACGCCCCCGCGAACGCTTCGCATCGAGCGGCGCAAACAGCCAGTCGCCTGCCCTGTGGTTCCGTTCCATCCAGGCCTGATGCTCCGGCCACCATGCATCGACCAGCCACGCGGAGAACGCTTCCCTCTGTGCGGGTGGAATTGCCCCATGGCGAAAACAGCCGGTCACCCCGCAATTCCCGCATGATCCGACTTCCTGGACGTTGCGGAAATCCGCGTCCCTCGAAACTTCCACTTTCGCGGCCGGGCTACTTTCCTTCGCCCGTACGCGCACGATCAATTCATCGCTTCCCAGCAGGACCTCGAGCTGGCAATCAGTGTTCGCGCGAAACCGCAAATCCACGTAATTCCAGAAGACCGTCGCATCGCGTCCCATTTCCGTTTTCGCTCCCGGGAGCAAACGCGAATGCGCATGCCTCTCCACGATCTCAAGACCCGCATCGAGCGCCGCCTGGTAAAGCGCATTCGACAACTGGCACAGACCGCCGCCTACATTTGGAATGAGACATCCCTCGCGCAACTCGCGTCCCTTCACGAACCCGCGCGCCCTCGTGGGTCTCGGCACATGCGCCCAAAAGCTGAAGACCGCTCCCGCCGGAATGACCAGACCATTGAGATAGCGCGCCGCTTTCCGGAGATTTTCGATCTTGCCCGCTTGCAGCTCCTGTTCCTCCGGGCGTTGATTTCCGCGCAAAACGCCCCGCGCCTCGGAGAGAATTCCGAGCGCTTGGTTCACGTTCGCTTTTTCAAATCTTCGTGGCTTCGAGGCAGCCAGTTCCATGCACAAGCGTTTCGCGCGGAAACACCATGCCTTGAAGGAAAAGAGCGCGGCTTGGATTCGGGTGGGGATCGCCCGTTCCGGTCCCGGTTTTACGAACGCTCTAGCCGCGGTTTCCATGGGTCTCGGGTGCATCAAGCGCCCGCCTCATGGACGGATTCGGAATCCGGTTATTCGAGTTATTGGAATGCTTCTTGATTAAAGATTCTTTGGAAACCCCTTAATCATTCATAATCATCGTGTGAATAATGTGGCGAAACGGCGTTCCACACCGCATGGATGCGCGTTCCGCGCCGAATGATGCATGCGAATAAAATGGAAGGCGACGGACGAAAGTCCCGCGCGCATTCAAATGCATCGAGTTGTTGGAGCTTGCTGGCGGTTATTGGCGGGTTATTGGAAATTCGTGAGCGGGTCGATGGGGGTCACTCCCCGTCCGGCGAAGCCTCGCTGCCGTCGCGCCAAAGCTGCTGCGTGAGCGCATCCTCAGCGGCGAATTTTTCCGCTTCCTTTTTGCTCTGGCCTTCGCCGGTGCCGAGCTTGATGCCGTTCCAGCGCACCTCGGAGACGAATTTTTTCAGGTGCTCGGGGCCGGACTCGGAGACGACGTGGTACTCCGGGCTCTGCGGCGAGATGGCTTGAAGCAGCTCCTGGAGGCGGCCCTTGGGGTTGACGTCGAGCGTGTCGAATTTCACGTTCTCGATATTGATCATCGCCTCGCGCAGCACGAATTTGCGCACCGTCTCCAAGCCGCTGTCGAGATACATCGCGCCGATGAGCGCCTCGAAGGCATCGGCGAGCGCGGAGGAGCGGGCGCGTCCGCCGCTGGTCTCCTCGCCCTTGCCCATCATCATGTAATTGCCGAGGCCGATGTTGATGGCGTGGACCTTCAGCCCCTCGCGCGAGACGAGGCGCGAGCGGAGCTTGGTGAGCTGGCCCTCGGTGTAATCGGGGAATTTTTCGAAAAGATGCTCGGTGAAAATGAGCTGGAGAACCGCGTCGCCGAGGAATTCGAGGCGCTGGTTGTCGAAATGGTAGCGCTGCGTCTCGTGCCCGAGGCTGGGGTGCGTGAGGGCCTCCGCCAGGAGCAGGGAGTTGCGGAATTTATATTTGATGCGCTCTTCCAGCGGGTTCATGGCAGGGTGATTTCCCATACATAGACGGGAAATGAAAAAACTCAATCAGTTCAATTTGGGAAAACGGTTCCGAACCCCAAAAAGACCGCGCCGCGCGTCGAAAAGGTGTAGAGGCGGCGGTCCTCCGCCGTCCTCTGTTTGACGGGCGGCAATCAAGACTGACAAACAAGAATTGGCAATTGCAACAAACGGTCGCTGGAGAAGTCCCGTGAGGGACGACCGACAATAGGCAGGCAGTTTACTGCCTGTGTCTCGCGCACAAAACGAACAAGCCCCGTGAGGGGCGAAAGAGCTCTTCCGTCCCTCACGGGACTTGGCCCTTTTTCTTTCGTGATACAGGCGATAAATCGCCTGCCTACTCTCGGTCATCCCTACGGGATTTATCACTCGTAGCGCAGTGCCTCGATGGGATCGAGCTGCGAGGCCTTGCTGGCGGGGAAAAACCCGAAGGCAATTCCGATCCCCGCGCTGGTGAGAAACGAAATGATGACCCAGGGAATGGAGATCGCGTACGGCGAGTGCATGAAATAGGAGAGGAGCTGGGCGGCCCCGACTCCCGCAAGAATGCCGATGACGCCGCCCATGGAACTGAGCGTAAGTGCCTCGATGAGAAATTGCAGCATGATGTCCCGCGCATGCGCGCCCACCGCGATGCGGATGCCGATCTCGCGGGTGCGCTCCGTGACGCTCACGAGCATGATGTTCATCACGCCGATTCCGCCCACAAAGAGCGAGACAGCGGCGATGAAGGCGACGAAAAGCGTCATGAGGTCGGTGGTGGAGGTGGCGACCTTCGTGATTTCCTCCTCGTTGCGCACCGTGAAATCGTCGTCCTTGGGCGGAATGATCTTGTGGCGCTGGCGCAGGAGGGAGACGATCTCGCTCTCGGCGGAATCGATGTTACTGGCCTTGTCCACCTGGACGATCATGCTGCTGAGGTTGGTGCGCCCCATGAGGCGTTTCATCGCGCTGGTGTAGGGGACGATGACGATGTCGTCCTGGTCCTGGCCGAGCATGTTCAACCCCTTGGAACTGAGGACGCCTGTGACGATGAAAGGGACGTTCCTGATGCGCAGCACCTGGCCGACGGGATCTTCACCGGGGTAAAGCGAATTGGCGATGGTCTTGCCGATGATGGCGACTTTGTTCGCGCTGCGGACATCCTGTTCGGTGAAACCGCCCCCGGCGGCGACCGGCCACTGGCGGATATCGAGGTAATCCTCCGATTCACCCTGGAGATTTTGGGTGGCCCAATTCTGGTTGCCGGCCACGAGCTGCGCGCCGGAGCGGACCTCCGGGCTCACGGCGACAACTTTCGGGATTTCGCGCTTGATGGCGTCCGCGTCGGGGACCATGAGCGTTCCCGCGCCGCCCCAGCCGGAGCGAACGCCGCCGGGGGAGAAATTGCCGGCAAACACGAGGATCACGTTTTCGCCGAGGCTCGCGATTTGCGACTGGATCTGCACCCGGGTGCCGTTTCCGATGCTTACGACGGCAATCACGGCGCCCACGCCGATGATGATGCCCAGCGCGGTAAGGAGCGAGCGCAGCAAATTGCGGCGTAGCGCGCGGAGGGAGATTTTGATCGTATTGCCGACACGCATCT
>DASZPK010000428.1:0-3876 GCA_035550335.1 Chthoniobacteraceae bacterium
CCCCGGCTAATGTCCATCGCCCCTCGCGGGGCTGAAGAGAGCGGGAAATTTGCATTATGACGGCCGATTCTCCCCTCACCGCCGAATCCTTCACCGCCGCCCTGCGCGAGGTGGGCACGCGCGCGTATCACGACAAACACCCGTTCCACGTGCTGATGAACGAGGGGAAACTTTCCCCCGAGGCCGTGCGCGGTTGGGTCGCCAACCGTTTCTATTACCAGCTCAATATCCCGCGCAAGGACGCCGCCATCATGGCCAACTGCCCGCTGCGCGACGTGCGCCGGATGTGGATCCATCGCATCATCGATCACGACGGCACGCAGGGCGACGAAGGCGGCATCGAGGCGTGGCTGCGCCTGGGCGAGGCGTGCGGGCTGCCGCGCGCGGAATTGCTCGACGAGCGCCACGTGCAACCGGGCGTGCGGTTTGCGGTGGATGCGTATGTGAATTTTGCGCGCACCCAGCCGTGGCCGGTAGCGGTGGCATCGTCCCTCACGGAACTTTTCGCGCCGGATTTGATGGCGACGCGGCTGGCGGCGTTTGAGAAATTTTACACGTGGGTGCAGCCGTGGGGGTTCGATTATTTCAAGCGGCGGCTCACGCAGGCGCGGCGCGATTCGCAGGAGGGGCTGGCGCTGGCGATTGAACATTGCGCCACGCGCGAAATGCAGGATAGTGCGGTGAAGGCGCTCGCGTTCAAGTGCGACGTGCTCTGGTCCATCCTCGACACGATCCATGCAAAATACGGACATTGATCCCCAAGCCCGCCCGTCGCTCGCCCCGAGCGCGCGGCTGCAAACCGATCCGGTCGACAATACTCCGGTGCTGCTTTACCCCGAGGGCGTGCTGCGACTCAACGAGACCGCGCGCGAAATCCTCTCGCGTTGCGACGGGCGCGCGACAGTTGCGGAAATCATCGCCGCCCTCGAAAAAGAATACGACGCCGGGCCGGATGCGCTCCGCGCCGACGTGATCGAATGCCTCGCGCAGTTCCAAGGGCGGCAACTCGTTATTTTCGCAGCATGAACCCGCACGGGCAATATCGTCCCTATGCGCTATTGGCGGAATTGACGTACCGGTGCCCGCTGCATTGCCCCTATTGCTCGAACCCGGTGACGTATCCCGCGGGTGGCGACCTCGACACGCAGGAATGGGCGCGTGTTTTTCGCGAAGCGGAGGCGCTCGGCGTATTGCACGCGGGGCTTTCCGGCGGCGAGCCGCTGCTGCGGCGCGACCTGCCGGAAATCATCGCCGCCGCGCGCGCAGCGGGACTTTACACCAACCTCATCACCAGCGGCGTGGGCCTCGACGAGCGCCGCGCGCGCGAGTTGCGCGCCGCCGGGCTCGACTCGGCGCAGATCAGTTTCCAAGCCGACACCGCCCCCCTCGGCGACGCCATCGCCGGGACGCAGGCGCACGCCCGCAAACTCGATGCCGTACGCGCGGTGAAGGAAAGCGGGATCGCGCTCAGTTTAAATGTCGTATTACACCGCGAAACAATCGACCGCCTGCCGGAGATCGCCGATTTCGCCGCATCGCTCGGCGCGGAGCGGCTGGAGCTGGCAAATACGCAATACTACGGCTGGGGCTTCCTGAACCGCGACCGCCTCATGCCCACGCGCGCGCAGGTGGAAGCAGCCTCCCGCGCCGCCGCAGCCGCAAAAACGCGCCACGCCGGGCGGATGGAAATTTTCTACGTGCTTCCCGATTACTACGAAACGCGCCCGAAACCCTGCATGAACGGTTGGGGCCGCCGCTACATCACCGTGAATCCCGCGGGCGAGGCACTCCCCTGCCCGACTGCATCATCGATCCCGGGCCTGCAATTCGACAACGTGCGCAAAAAATCGCTCGCATGGATTTGGAACGAATCGGAAAGTTTCACCCGTTTCCGCGGAATGGAATGGATGCCCGAGCCGTGCAAAAGCTGCCCGCAAAACGAGGTCGATTTCGGCGGGTGCCGCTGCCAGGCGGCGCTGCTCACCGGCGACGCCGCAAAGACCGACCCGGTCTGCACGCTTTCGCCGGGCCGGGGGATTGTGGATGAATTTCTGTCACGATTGCCGGCGGAAATAGGCGCATCGGAATGGAAACCGCGGGTGAATCCGGTTGTTTGAGTTATCAAACGCGGAGGCACAGAGGAAGAAGTTAGGCGCGGCGGGTAGCTTGGACCGATTCGCGAAGCACGGCTTCGCCTGCAAGTGCGGGCGACGGCGTCAATTTTCTATTTGGCGAACTCAAGGCGGACGGGCGGAAGTTTGAGATCGGGGAGGGTGTATCTGGCGCCTTTCAATTCGGGGTGGAGTTTCTCGATGGCGTCGCGGGTGAGCCTGTCGGTGTAGGTGGCGGCGATGTCGATGAATTTGGCGTCGGGTGGGAGATCGCCGCCCCAGCCGCCTCCGTCCTCGGTATCGCGCTCCAAAAGGAAGCCTTTGGCGGATGAGTTGAGGAAGAGACGTACGACAAGGGTCTGCTGTTTGCGAGGGGCGATGGTGAGGAGGTGAATGGCTCCCTGGATGCCGAACCCGTCGGCTCCCAAGAAGCGCAGGTTGACGAAATGGCCGTCGTCCAGCTTGATGGCGAGATCGATTGTGCAGAAAAGATTGATGACCTGGGTGTCGGCAGTGTTGTTGGTAACGAGATAGCTGACCGTGACCGGGATTGCTTTGCTGGATTTGGTCACATCGGTGAATGAGACGCGCTTGGGCTGGATGGTGACGGCGACGGTGTCAGCGGGGGCTGGGGCGGCGGGGTTGTCGGCGCGCGCGGTGGGAGGGATGGCCAGCAGGAGGATGGAAAAGAGGAGGCCGATGCGTGGTTTCATAAGACGTTTGACGGTAACAGAAGCGGGATGCGCCAGGAAATTTTTCCCGGCCCATTACGAACAATCAACGGAAGAAGGACGGCGTAGTCGTCGATGACTCGCGAAGCACAGTTCGTCAGCAAGCGCCGCTCAACGTCGAGCCGACAAAAACCGTGTTCACTTCCAAAACTGCCACCAACGATGGCAAGCTTCCGGCTGGGATATTATGGCTTCGTCATCGATCTTGTAGGCGTGGCCATGCCAGCACCACTTGTTGTAATCAAATGTTTCCGGGTGATCGAGGAGGTCGGCAGATCTTTGAAAAAACAGGGCAATATCTTTCGGGCCATTCACCGGCGTTCGCGTAATCCATGCCGAGACTTCCTTGAGCGGCCACGTTTGCCCCTTCGTTCTGACTGCATCACCGACAAGCAAATAGAGGCAGGAAAGGAAAAAGACGCGGTTCGGACATTGGTCATCCGAAGCAAGTCGAACGAGTAAATCCGCCCGCATTGGCGACGTCACACATAAATCCCAATCTTGTTCCATTTCGGGGGGATAGTGCGCCCCTTTGATATAGGCCCACCGCACAATCTCTTCGTCCGTCGGGTTGACGGCATCCTCGAAAAACCCTCGCGGGATTACGTCGGGAGTCACAGCATCGTAAAGTACCGCCATATAGCTTTGGGGACAAGACCAGAAAAGCGCGGGATCACCTTGAACGAGTTTGGTCATCCGTGCCGCGAGGAAACAGTGCCTCACGACGCCCGAGGGTCGTGCGTCAGACTTGTATGCTTGCTGTCAAACAGAGGACGGTTGACACAACCGCCTCTACACCAGTTTTCGACGCGCCGCACGGCGGGTGCGTATAACAACGTATATCAAGCTGCAAAGAACATAAAAAGGGCTTGCTTTTTTTCGCGGCGGCAGCAAAGGGCGGTGGGATGGATGAGAAACCAGTTGTTGGAAGGCGGGCCAGGGTGCCGGGCAAGGAGGAGATCGTGGAGGCTGTGAGGAAGGCGCTGGCGGAACGGGGCGGGAAGAGGATGACGCTGCGGGAATTCCTGGCAGTA
>DASZPK010000429.1:0-1626 GCA_035550335.1 Chthoniobacteraceae bacterium
ACCTCGTCATGAATCATCACGCAAAGGCCGATGATCGCGAAAAACGCCACGTTCACCAGGATGGACGCGATCAGCGCAACCACGATCATCTGGCGGTCGGACATCCGGACACTCACCGGCGCGAGAGAGCGTGGGATGGGCGGCGGCATTGCACCCGAATTCATGACGCAATCCCCTCCAAACTCGCGCTTTTTGTGATAATTCCTGCCTGCATCTGTCCAATAGTATCACAAATCGACGTTTGCGCACACCATTGAACATCTAAATCGCGCCCGGCGGCGGAAAGGGCCTGCCCGTTGCGCGAGGCGCGCAAGGCCCCCGGCAGGTCGCGCTGGTGCTGCTTGAAGACATCGAGGGCGACCATCGCGGAGTCGCTCAGCGCCGTTCCCGGGAGCTTCGCGCAGATCGCCCCGGCGGCGAGCACGTCCTCCAGCGCCAGCTCGCGAAAGGTGCCGGCGCAGATGATGGCGAGGTTTTCCGGCGAGGAGGCGGCGAGTTCGGCCACGAGCGCATCGAGATTCAGCAACGCCCCCACCAGCACCCGCTCCGCCTTCTCGCACGCGCGCAGGGCGATGGTGCCGTTCGTCGTCGTGGTGATGATCCGTTTCCCGGCAAGCGCGCGGTATTCCAGCGGGGAATTGCCGATGTCGAAGCCATCGATCCGGTCGCCAAATCGTTCCCCTCCCAGCACCGCATCGGGAAACCGCTGCTTGAGCGCCAGCGCCTCCTCGATCGTCCGCACCGGATGCACCTCCGCCGCGCCATTCGCCAGCGCCGTGATGATGGACGAAGTCGCGCGCAGCACATCGAACACCACGCAAGTGGTCCCGGTGAGATCGGCCTGCGGCAGCAAGTCGATCTCAGGCGGTGAAAGGATGACGTTGATATTCATCGCGCGCGAAATTGAATCAATTCCCGGCCCCATTGCGATAAGTTTTTCGCGCGTGGTGGAAGAGGTATTGCTGGGCATAGCCGCCGTAAGGCCCGAAATATTCTTGCGAAAACGCCTTCAGCCGCTTCGTCGTCACCTTGCGCTTCCCCTTGAAATAAATTTCCCGCAGCACGCGCTCGATCCAGACATCGATCGGGAACGCCTTGAGCCGCCCATAGGCGAACAGCAGCACGCAATTCGCCACCTTCTCGCCCACGCCGGGCAGCTTGCAAAGCTCCGCGAGCGCCTCCGCATCATCGAGCGTCCGAATGCGCTCCAAATCGACCTCTCCCTCCGTCACCATGCGGGCGGTACTCGCCAGATACCCTGCGCGGAACCCGAGTTTGCAATCGCGCAGTCGCTTCTCGCCAGCCGCTGCCAGCCGCTCCGGCGTCGGATAGGCGTAAAGCTTGCAGCCGGGAAAAGCGATGGGCTCACCGAAGCGCTTTCGGAGAATCAGTGACATCTGGCGGATATGCGGAACTTGTTTTAATGAAGACGTAATAAACGTAGCAAGGCATTCCCATGCAGGCTGCTGCGCGATTGTTAATCCACTACAAAATCGAAGCGCCTCGGTCATGTCGCGGTCCTTGGGAAACGTCGCGTAGATTTCCGGCAACGCATGGTCCAGCGCGAAATATTGGCGCACCAGCGCCTCCTTCCCGGCGCTGACCCGCAGCGTTTTGCCCGCCTGT
>DASZPK010000430.1:0-1795 GCA_035550335.1 Chthoniobacteraceae bacterium
GAAGCGCGCGCGATGCTCGCCCTGGCGATGCGCAACCTCAAGACGATGGACGCGGAGCAGGCGCAGTTGCTCAAGGAGATCGACACGCCGCTGGCGGAGTCCGCGTTCGACCCGGAGACGTTCAGCTCGACGACGCGCGAAGAGGCGATCCGCGCGCTGGCGTTCGCGGTCATCAAGCCCGCGGGCGCCGGGGGGAAGGCGGTCGAGGGGATGAACAAGCGGATTGACGATTTCCTCGATGACTCGGGCCGGCTTTCCACGCAGGAGAATTTCTGGCTGCTCATGGCGTTCAAGGCGCTGCATCCGCCCTCGCCGGCGCAGGCGGTGGATTTCCGCAAGGCGCAACCCGCGCCCGCCGCGGTGTCGCGCAACGGGCAATCGGCGCTGTGGCAGACCGCGGACATCCGGCACATCCGCGATTTCGCGGTGCGCGCGGACCATGCGGACGCGCTCACGTGCCTCGTGCAGGCGCAATATCGGAGCGATTCGCCGGTGACGAACCGCGCCGACAAAGGTTTCCGCGTCGAGCGGGTGGTGAAGGACCTCACGGACAAAACGCGGCTCGGCACGGCGGAAGCGCCTTACAAGCTCGGCGACCAGTTGCAAATCACCTACCGCATCGTGGCGCCGAAGGAGCAATTTTACGTGGCGCTGGAGGACGAATTGCCCGCGGCCATCGAGACGATCAACCCGGCCGTCAATACCAGCGGAGGCGCCCCGGCGCCGATGCCGCTCGGGGAAGGGGAGGGCGACCTGGATCTCTCGTATTCCGAGCTGCGCGACCGGACGACGTGCCTCTATTTCAATACAGTGGAGCCGGGCGTCGGGATTTATTCCGTCCAGGCGCGGGTCACATGCGCGGGCGTGTTTCGCTGGCCGGCGACACAGGTCGAGCCGATGTATGACACGCGGTTCTCGGGGGTCTCGCCTTCAGGCTTATGCCACGTCTCAGGCGATTGAACCCGGTGCGGCTCTGGCGCGGCGCGCCGGGATGGGCGCGGCTTGGGGCGAAAACATTGTGTGCGCTTGTTGTCATCGGCGCGGCGTGGTTCGCATGGTTCCTCTACTGGGCGCCGCTGCCGCGCGGGATCGCGGACCCGGCGCCGCTCACGACCGTTTACCTCGATGCGAAGGGGCGGCTCGTGGCGGAGATCGCGGGGCCGGAGGCGCGCTCGCACCGGCCCGTGCCGCTCGCGCAGATGGGACCGTGGATGCCGGCGGCGATGGTCGAGATGGAGGACCGGCGCTTTTATTCGCATCCCGGCGTGGATGCGTTGGGGACGGCGCGCGCGCTGTTGGAGCGGCGCGGCGGCGGCTCGACGATCACGCAGCAATACGTGAAGATCGCGACCGGGCGCAAGGGACGCGGCATTCTCTCGAAAATCCGCGAGGCGTTTCTTGCGCTGCAACTCGAGCGGCGCTGGCCGAAGGAAAAAATCCTTGAGGCGTACTTGAACCGTGTGCCGTTCGGGAACCGTCTTATCGGCGTGGAGGCGGCGTCCGAGGCGTATTTCGACAAGCCGGCGCAATCGCTCACGAAGGCGGAGGCGATTTTCCTCGCGGGGCTCCCGCGCGAACCGTCGCTGCTCAATCCGTGGAGCCATGCCGACGCCGCGCGCCTGCGGTTTGACGGCGCGCGTCGGCTGCTGGTTGCGCGCGGGTTCCTCGGCGCGCAGGAGGGGGATGAGATGCTGCCGCCCGCGGTGGGGCGTCACCTGCCGGTGAACGACGCGCCGAATTTCATTTCGATAGCGGCGGCGCGGGCGCGCCGCACTGGAATCGTGCGCGTGACTCT
>DASZPK010000431.1:0-4942 GCA_035550335.1 Chthoniobacteraceae bacterium
TCCCACGTCTCGCAAAAATGGATGCGCACCGTGTATTTGCCGTTCGGCACATCGAACCGCGCCGCCCCTTCCTTGTCGCGCTCGCTGTCGTAGAGGAACGGCGCGTCCGTCCCCTGCACCGTGAGATTGAGCCGCATCGCCGGGCGCCCGCCGAGCGCGCCGAAGCCGTTTTCTTTTGTATAAACACGGTCGGCCTTCCAGACCGTGCCCGAGAGGTCGGTGTAATCGACGGGGCAGCCGAAATTGAGCCGGATCACGAGCTTGCCATCGGGCGCAACGGCGGCGTCGTGCTTCATCCAATTCATCGGGCTGATCACCGTTCCGCCCGGATCGAGGCGAATCACGCCTTTCACGCCTTCCTTGTTGGTGTAGGTCAGTTCGTAAGCGGTTTCCGGCTTGTCGAGCGCGGCGAGCTTGTATTGGGTTTTTGTGCTGTATTCTTTTTTCGGCGTGAAATCGGCATCGATGGTGATCTTTTCCGCGCTGAAGAATTTGACCCCGTCCTTTTCGGCGACGACGACTTCGAGAATTTGTGGTGTTGTCGCTGGCCCATCGGGAGCCCGCGCCGCGGCAGCGATCTCGCCCGCCTTTGCGACCGCATCGGGCAGATCCTTCTGTTCCACTTTCAGACTGCTTTGCAACACCATCACCGGCGCGAGTGCCGTGACTTCCACCGAATCCACATTTTTGTCGCCGGTCAGGCCGACATAATAAACCTGCAACCCGCGATCGATATTGAGTTTGGCCGCGCCGATGGTCGCATCGGGGAACGCCGCCTTGATGGCTTGCGTGGCCTCGTCGGAGAGGGTGGGGGAGGCGACCTGGTTTTTGGGAGGCGCGGAGAGCAGGTTATGCACGGCGAAAGCCAGTGCCAGTGCCGTAGTGCCAATGGGGGAGAGTTTCATGGGGGAAAATTGGCGGGGATTGATGAGCCGCCATATACTATATGCGCGGGAACGGCTCCGCATTACACTTCACCCCTCAAATGGCATGCCGGATGCTTGTTTGATTCTGAGAGAAATCAGAAAAAACCAACAGCCAAGCCACAATGAACTTCCTAATCGTCGACGACAACCGCCTCCTGAACCGCTTCCTCGTCACCTATTTCCGCGACAAGGGGCATACCGCCACTTCGTTGACCGATTCCGCCAAGGTGGAGGCGTGGGTGGAAGCCAACCAGTGCGACGCGGTCATCCTCGATCTGGGCATGCCCAAAATCGACGGTCTTTCCCTGATTTCCATCATCCGCAACCGCTGCCCCGAGTTGCCGATCATCATCTTCACCGGCCTCGGTTACGACGAGGAAATGATGCAGGCCGCCCGCTACGCCGGCGCCAACGGCTACGTGAGCAAGGGCCTCGGCCCCAGCGAGATTTACTCAGCAGTGATGCGCGTGCTGCACAATCCCGCAGCGCACGCCTGATTAGAGGATTTCCTCGATCGTCTTCTTCAGTTCCTTTGCCGGCCATTGCCCGGCGACCTGCGCGCTCCCCAGAAACCCATAGTTAAATACCGATCCCCCCTGCGCAAACAAAAGCCGCGATACCTTTCCATATTTGCCCATCCCCATGAGGCTCAAGGGCATTTTTTGCCCGGCTTGGAAAAGCAGGAGGTTCGCAAGTTCCGCAGCGGTGGAGACAGTGACGGCCACCTTGAAAATATCGGCTCCCGCCTTCCGTGCCGATGCTGCCAACGCCTTCAGCTTTTTCAAGGGTGGCGTTTTCTGAAAATCATGGTATGATAAAATAATTCTCGCTTTTTTCCTGCGAGCGTCTGAAATGATATCCGCCAGTGAATCCCCAGAGCGAAGCTCAACATCGATGAATGCCGCATGAGCCAGGAACCGTTTGTAGCATTCGCGCCTTTTCCCGGCGGACAACGATCCCGCGCCGCCTTCCGACGGATGCCGCACCGTGAGGATCAGCGGGCATTTCAATTTCGGCACGGCTCGAAGCAATGCCTCCTCCTGCCCGCGCGCGGCAAACGCATCCACCCGGATTTCAAGATAATCGAGCTCCCCCGCCCGCAGGCGAAGCGCCGCCTTCAAGCACGCCGGGGAATGGATCGTGCCCACCACCTTGGGCTGAGTTGACAATTTGTGAGCGTTCTTTTTAGCTACCATATATAAGCCAATACAATCATGTCCGGGGCTTGCGTCCGAATTTTCCCAACGATCAGTAGATGCTAGACAGGAAACAAGAAATTAATTTGCTGATGCAGCAATTCGTCGATGGATTGCTGCTCCTCCTGACGTTTTGGGGATCGTTCGCGCTGCGTTATTACGGGAAGGAGTGGTTTGGCTGGGACAAGCCCATCGGCGATTTTTCCAATTTCGTCTGGATGATTCCGGTCATCATACCCGTGGGGCCGATCGCGCTCGAGATGCAGGAGTTTTACAGCGCTCCCTACCAAAAGACCGTCGGCAAATCGCTCGGGCAAATGGCGCGAGCGGCGCTCTGGCTCATCGTGGTGCTCGGGTTGTGCGTCATCTTTTTCAAACTCCAGGTCCCCAGCCGCGCGGTGGTGCTGATTTTCATCGCATTCGCGGCCGTGGCGCTGAGCATCCGCGAGCGCCTCACGGTCATCTCCTACCGCCGCAAAATGCGCCATGGCCGCTACCGCGAAAACGTGCTGCTGGCGGGGCTGCCGGCTGACGTAAGGCAGTTCCGCGACCAGCTCACCCCCGACCAGTTGCTCGAAATGAACATGGTTGCCGAGTTCAACATCGAGACCGAACCGGTGTCCGCGCTGGTCGAGGCGCTGCACGCGCACTCGATCAGCCGTGTCATTTTCGCCGGCTCGCACGGCCACATGGACCGGCTGCAGGAGGCGATCACCGCATGCGAGACCGAGGGGGTGGAGGCATGGCTCGAGGCGAATTTCATCAAGACCTCCATCGCCCGCCCGAGTTTCGACACGATGGGCTCGAAGCCGATGCTCGTGTTCCGCGCCACACCGGCGTTTTCGTGGGCGATACTCATCAAGGGGGCGATCGACATCGTGGGGGCGCTTGTTTTACTTGTGTTGTCGTCGCCGTTCATGCTGGCGGCGATCATCGGCATCAAGCTTACTTCCCCGGGCCCGATCATTTTCCGCCAGCAGCGCGGGGGCAAGAACGGCAAGCCGTTCGAGATGTACAAATTCCGCACCATGCATTCCGACGCAGAGATGCGCCGCAAGGAACTCGAGCCCTACAACCAGATGAGCGGCCCGGTGTTCAAGATCGAGAACGACCCGCGCATCACGGGATTCGGCCGCTGGCTCCGCAAGACCAGCATCGACGAACTCCCGCAGTTGTTTAACGTACTGAAGGGCGAGATGAGCCTCGTCGGCCCCCGCCCGCTCCCGCTGTACGAGGTCGAGAAATTCCAGCACACCGCCCAGCGCCGCCGCCTGAGCGTGAAGCCCGGGCTCACCTGCCTCTGGCAGGTCACCGGCCGCAACGAGGTGAAGGATTTCCAGGATTGGGTGCGGCTCGACCTCGAATACATCGACAACTGGTCGCTCTGGCTCGACCTGGGGATTCTGCTGCGCACAATCCCCGTGGTGCTCCTCGGCCTCGGCGCGAAGTAAATCCTGCTCCCGGCGTTCGCGGCTTGTTTTCGCCTGAATTTTTTTTCGGGAAGTTCTGGAAAATTTATTTTCCACCCTCTACAAGCATGGGTCTCATGTCACAAAAATCCTCCACGCCCACCTCCGTTGTCACCGGCGGTGCGGGATTTCTCGGTTCCCATTTGACCGACCGCCTGCTCGCCGAGGGCCATCGCGTCATTGGCATCGACAATTTCATCACCGGCAGCACCGCGAACATCGAGCACCTCGCCGGGAACGACAAATACCGTTTCATCAAGCACGACGTTTCCAATTACATCTACCTGCCGGGCGAGGTCGATTACGTCTTCCATTTTGCGTCGCCCGCAAGCCCCATCGATTACCTCGAGCACCCGATCCCGACGCTCAAGGTCGGCTCGCTCGGCACGCACAACGCCCTCGGCCTCGCCAAGGCGAAAGGCGCCACCTTCCTCCTCGCCTCCACCAGCGAGTGCTACGGCGACCCGCTCGTCCATCCGCAGAAGGAGGACTACTGGGGCAACGTGAATCCCATCGGGCCGCGCGGGGTGTACGACGAGGCGAAGCGTTTCGCCGAGGCAATGACGATGGCCTATCATCGGTTTCACAACGTTGATACAAAGATCGTCCGCATCTTCAACACCTACGGCCCCCGCATGCGGCTGCGCGACGGCCGCGTCGTCCCCGCGTTCATTGGCCAGGCCCTCACCGGCCAGGCGCTCACCATTTTCGGCGACGGCTCGCAGACGCGCTCCTTCTGCTATTGTTCGGACCTGATCGACGGCATCTTCAGGCTTTCTCAGTCGGATTTCCACGAGCCGGTGAACATCGGCAACCCGCGCGAGATGACCATCAAGCAATTCGCCGAGGAAATCATCCGCATCATCGCCGCCAAATCGGGCATCGAGTACAAACCGCTCCCCGTGGACGACCCCAAGGTGCGCCAGCCCGACATCACGCGGGCGAAAAGCATTTTGGGATGGGAGCCGAAGGTCGAGTTCGACGAGGGAATCCGGAAGACGATCGATTATTTCCGCTCGCGCGTCTGATTTTTAAAAATACCGTCCCCAAGAGAATTTCTTTTGCATTTTTAACAAAGCTTATACATAACAATTATAGAGCAAGTTCCACCCAGTAGAATTTCACTCCCCCACATGAATAGAACAACCGCGTTGATTTTCGGCCTGACTCTGGCCGCATTTCCTTTTTCGCAAGTTCATGCACAGGCCCCCGCGGCCCCGGTTGCTCCCGCCGCCCCGGTCCCGCAGGTGATCAAAGTGGACAAGATCACCCCTTCGTTCATCCAGACGCCGACGATTCAATTCCAAGGCGACCAGCGCCAGGCGCAAAACAACAATCCGAACGCCAAATG
>DASZPK010000432.1:0-5562 GCA_035550335.1 Chthoniobacteraceae bacterium
CTATTGACCACGATCTGCCCGTCCTCCTTGCAGAGCACGTTGTAATAGGTCCTGCCGTGCAGCACGCCGTCGGCCACCCGCGCGAGGATGTTCGGCGGCTCGGTGGTCGTCTTGTAGCCGATGATGCCGTTGAGCGTGGGCTGCATGGAGCCGGTGGGAATCGCGAATGGCTGGAGGAAATAACTGCGCACCGCCAGCGCGATGATGATCGCCACGAGCAGCACCTCGCAATTCTCGCGGATCGCGGCATCCTTCGGCGGCGGGGAATGTTTCGCGGCCATCTCGTCGAGCCGCAAGCCCTCCTGCTCGATCAAACCCTGGTTTCGCTCCTTGATGGCCAGCTTGAGTTTTTCCATCAGCGCCTCAAACTCGGCCACGGTCGCCTCACTCCAGATGTCGCGCCGGTAGCAAAGCAGCTTGTGCGCGTTCTTGAGGAGGTCGCGCGCGTCCTTGACGTATTGGGGAGCAAATAATCCGAACATTTCCGTGAATAGAATGGAAAACCGGCTGGAAGCAAAAGCTAAAAATGCGGCTGTTCCGTTGTTACATCGCGCGCCGGGGCCGTTCCGCCTTGCGAAAATCACGGGTTCCAGTGACTATCGGCGACATGAGCCTGCCTCCCGGTGACTCGAAAATTACCGTCGCCTCCGATAGCAACGGCCAGCCGATGCTCGTGCTCCCGGTGGACAAAGCCAGGGGTGCGCGCTTCGGGACTGCGGCGTTTCTGTCTTTCTGGCTCTGCGGATGGGCGGCTGGTGAAACTTTCGCTAGCGTCGCACTGTTCAAAACGTTCAAGGCGAAACAACACGGCGTGGATTTGTTTTTGTTCGGCTGGCTCGGCTTTTGGACTCTTGGCGGCGGGGCCGCGATCTACACTTTATACAAGACCATCCGCCGCCCCTTGCCGGAAACCATGACGTTTACCAATCCCGGGCTGGTTTACGACACCGGGAGCGCCTTCAACGCGAACATGCGGAACCCAAGGCAGCGCAATTATTGGAAGCGCAAGACGCACACATTTTCCCGGGAGGAACTGGCAACTCTCACATTGCGAGAGACGGACACCAGCAACCGGCTCACCATCGACCAAGGCAACGAGCGCATCGACATTGGGCGAAGCCTCACCGAAGTGGAGCGCGAATGGCTCTTTAAAGAAATCAAGCAACGTTGTAAGGTGTAACACAACTTCCCAAATCCCCAATGAAACGCTGGATTAAATTGATCTCCCGGAGCGCCGCCACCGGTGTCGCGATTTTTGCGGGGATCATGTTTTTCTACCAGCACCATCTCATCTGGTATCCGCGGCATTACCCGGCCCGTTACCAAACGCTCCTGCCGAAGGGGACCGTGGAACTCGGCTACAACACGAGCGAGGGGAAACAGTGCGCGTTTTACGTCCCGCCGGTCGTGGATTCATCCGCGGGGCCCGAGCGGGTGTGGGTCTGCTTCAGCGGGAACGGCTCGCTCGCCCTCGATTGGGAGGATTTTGTCGAGGCTTACCCGAACAAGCGCGACGGCTTTTTGCTGATCGATTACCCCGGCTACGGCAATTGCCAGGGGAGCGCGGAGCCGGCGAACATCGAGGAATCGGCCGACAAGGCGGTGTCGGAGCTTGCCGCGCACTTGAACATGAACCAAGGCGAATTGGAGCCGAAGCTGAATGTGCTCGGTCATTCCATCGGCGCGGGGCTCGGGTTGAACTTCGCCACGCGCCACCCGGTGAAGCGCGTGGTGCTTTTCGCGCCGTTCACCACGCTGCGCGCGATGGGGCAGCGCGTGGTGGGCTGGCCGCTCTGCTGGCTGCTGCGCCACAACATCGACAACCGCGCGCGCATGAAGGAACTCGCCGCCCGCCCCTCGCCGCCGGAGGTGACCATCTTCCACGGCGCGGATGACACGTTCATCCCGCCGGAGATGGGGCGTTCGCTCGTCGCATTGTGCCCGCAAATCGCGACCTTCCACGAGGTCCCGGGCGCGACGCACGACACGATTGTTTATGTCGCGGCCAGCGATGCCTACGCCGCGATGAACGGCGCGAAGTAGAGTATTTTTCCGCTTCACTTTCGTGCGCGGTATGGGCATAGAGAACGCGTTGTTCCCATGAAAATGCATTCCTACATGGCCGCGGCGGTATTGATGGCGGGCATCTGCTTCACGACTTGCGCCCCGGCGGCGGATTCGGCCGCGGCGCTCACCACCGCGGCAAACGCGAAAAAAGCGAAGGGGGATTGGGATGGCGCGCTCGCGGGTTACAACCAGGCGATCCAGCTCAATGCAAAATACGAGCCGGCGTATTACAACCGCGCCGTGGGCGAGGCCGAGCACGGGATGTTCGACCAGGCGGCGTCGGATTTTGACAAGGCCGTCGCCCTGAACCCGAAGGACGCGCAGGCGCTCAACGGGCGCGGGATCATGAAAAGCGGAAGGGGCGACATCGACGGCGCGCTCGCGGATTTCGACGCGGCGATAGGGCTCGACCCCAACTACTCGAAGGCCTATGGCAACCGCGCCACCGCCAAGCTCGCGAAGGGAGATTTCGACGGCGCGCTGGAGGATTGCCGCAGCTCCATCAAATTCGACCCGGCCAATGCGAAGAGTTATTTCACGCGCGCGATGGTGGAGACGGCGCAAGGTGACCACACGGGCGCGCTGCTCGATTACAACAAGACAATCCAGCTCGAACCAAAATTTGCAACCGCATTCGCCGCACGCGGGCTGGTGAAACATGAGTTGGGGGACCTGCACGGGGCGATGGCAGACTATGATTCCGCGCTGGAAATCGACCCCAAGCTGACCGATGCCTATTTTTTCCGCGGGCGCACCAAGGAGGCAATGAAGGACCTGGACGGCGCTGTGGCGGATTACAGCAAGGCGATCGAGATCGACCCGAAATATTCCAAGGCCTACAACAACCGCGGGAACATCAAGGACGCAAAGGGGGATCACAACGGGGCGATTGCGGATTTTACAAGCGCGGTGCAAATCGACCCGAAGCTCGCGGAGGCTTTCTACAATCGCGGCATCGCAAAGCACGGACTCGGCGATGAGACCGGGGCCAATGCGGATTTCAAGCACGCGGCGGAACTGGATCCGAGCCTGGCTCCGGATAAACAGTGATTTAACAACCGGCGCCACAGGCAGCGTTCTAATTCAAGAAGGCGCACAGCCGGAAAATGTAGAGTCCGCTGTCCTCAGCGGAGGCGTTGGACGTGACCGGAATATTCCGTGGCAACGCGCCGTTCCTGCGCTGGGGACAGCGCACGCTACAATGGCTCGTGGACGGAGTTTTCGAATTGGACATCAGCCCTCTGCACTACCTCTTGCGTCCGCAGGCGCGGCGAAGTTATATTCCCCGGCAATGGCTGTGCAATTCAAGGACTACTACGAGACGCTGGGTGTTTCCAAGACGGCAACGGCGGATGAAATCCGCAAGGCGTTCCGCAAGCTCGCGCGTCAACATCATCCCGACGTGTCGAAGGACAAAAAGAAGGCGGAGGAAAAATTCAAGGAGATCAACGAGGCCTACGAGGTCCTCAGCGACCCGGAGAAGCGCAAGCGCTACGACACGCTCGGGGCGGATTGGGAACGGGGCGGCATGCCTGGCGGCGGAGGCGCCGGAGGGGGCCACGGATTTCCGCCGGGCGGAGGAAACTACACGTGGAGCACCGGGAACGGGGGTGAGGAGTTTCATTTCGGCGGGACGGGGTTCAGCGATTTCTTTGAGCAATTTTTCGGCGGGGGACGCGCGGCCGCGGACCCGTTCGGCGGCGGGGCAACGGATTTTCCCCCGCGCAGGGCGCGGCGCGGTGAGGACGTGGAGGCGGACATTCTTGTGACATTCGAGGAGGCGCTCAACGGCTCGAAGCGCAAGATTTCGCTGAAGCGCCCGGGCAATTCGAAGACGGAGACTTACGACATCCGCATCCCGGCGGGCGTGCGCGAGGGGCAGCGCATCCGGCTCGCGGGCCAGGGCGAGGCCGGGAGCAAGGGGGCGGGCGCGGGGGATCTGTACCTGCGCGTGAAATTCGCGCAACACCCGGAGTTTCGCGCGGAGGGTTCGGATTTGATCCACGAACTCACGCTCGATGCATGGGAGGCGGTGCTGGGCGGCGAGAAATCGGTGCCGACGCTCGAGGGCCATGCGCGGCTGAAGATCCCGGCGGGCACGCAAAGCGGCCAGCGTTTCCGGCTCAAGAAGCACGGGCTTGTAAAACAAGATAAAACGCGCGGCGACCTCTATGTGGTGATCGACATCGCGATCCCGAAGGAGATTACGGCGAAGCAGCGGGAGCTTTGGGAGAAGCTGGCGGAGGAAATTTAAGATTTCAAATTTCTGATTTCAGATTGAAAAAAGCAGCGTCGCGCGTGCTTCAATTTGAAATTTGAAATCTTCAATCTGAAATTTCCTTACGCGGTCTGCATGTGGGCGAAGTCGTGGTAGACGAGGGCTTCGCCTTTTGCGCCGACTACTTCGTGGACGATCTTGGCGAGGTCGGAGATTTCGTACGGCTTGGCGAGCATGGCGCAGAAACCGTATTCGCGGTGGCGGCTCATCACCGGGTCGGTGGCGTAGCCGCTGGAGACGATGGCGCGGACGTTGGGGTCAATCTCCAGCAATTGTTTCACAGCTTCCCTGCCGCCCACCCCGCCGGGGATGGTGAGATCCATGATGACGGCGTCGAACGGATGCCCCGAGAGCATCGCCTCGGCGTACTGGCGCACGCAGCTCGCGGCGTCGCGCGTTTCGGTGACGGCGTAGCCGATCGGGGAAAGCGTGTGGTTGACCAGCTCGCAGATCACTTCCTCGTCGTCCATGATGAGGATTTTGCCGCTGCCGGTGAGCGGGGTCTGGGTGTTGGGTTTGTCGCCCACGACCTCCTTGTCGGACGCTGGGAGGTAGATGGAGAAGGTGGAGCCGGTGCCTGCGGCGGAGTCGACGGTGATCATCCCGTCGTGGCTCTTGATGATGGAATACGCGGTGGCGAGGCCGAGGCCGCTGCCCTTGGGCTTGGTGGTGAAATACGGGTCGAAAATCTTTTTGATGTATTCCTGCGGGATGCCGATGCCCTCGTCCTGGACGGTGATTTTCACGAAGCGGCCCGGGCGCAGGTAGGAGAGCGTGGCATCCTCCTGGGCGAGCGTGAAGTTTTCGCTGCAGACGCGCACGGTGCCGCCGGCGGGCATGGCCTGCTCCGCGTTGAGGACGAGGTTCGCGACCACCTGGCTGATCTGGCCGGAATCGATGTCCACGGGCCAGAGGGTGGCCGGGATGCGGATTTCCTTGAGCACGTTCGTGCCGGTGATGGTGAAATTGACGGTCTCCTCGATGAGCTGGCCGATGGAGGAGGTCTTCTTTACCGGCGCGCCGCCCTTGGCGAAGGTGAGGAGCTGCTGCGCGAGTTCCTGCGCGCGGATGGAGGCCTTCTTCGCGGTGCTGAGGCGGTCGTGCATGTCGTCCTCGGGATCGCAGGTCATGAGCGAAAGCGAGAGGTTTCCAATGATGCCGGTGAGCAGGTTGTTGAAATCGTGGGCGATGCCGCCTGCGGCGATGCCGAGCGACTC
>DASZPK010000433.1:0-1587 GCA_035550335.1 Chthoniobacteraceae bacterium
ATTTTCTCCGCCTCGTGCAAATCGGCGACGAGGATCGAGTCGCCCGTCTGCACCACGATGAGGTTCTTCACTCCCATGAGGGCGATGTGCGTTTTCTGGTCTGTATAAACAATGTTATTGGACGAATCCACCGTGGTGAGCGGGGTGTTGCAGATGTTCTTTTCCGGGTCGTGCTTCCAGTATTTCGCGGCGGCGGTCCAGCTTCCCACGTCGTCCCAGTCGAACGCGGCATCGACCACCAGCGCCTTCGCTTTTTCCATCACGGCGTAGTCGATCGAAATTTTCGGGAGATGCGGGAAATGCTCCTTGAGCGAATGCGCGAGGTCGCGGCCCTCGTGGAGTTGTTCGATGAATTTCGCGAGCTCCGGTGTGTGCCGGCTGAAGGCGCTCAGGATCGAGGGGATTGTCCAGATGAACATCCCGGCGTTCCAGAGGAAATTCCCCTGCTTCAAAAACGATTCGGCAAGCGCCGGGTCGGGCTTTTCGCGGAACCGCGCCACCTGGCGCACCTCCGCCGCGTCCTCCACGCCCTTGAGCGAGGCTTTCCCCCCCTGCTCGATGTAGCCGAAGCCCGGGCACGCCCACGTCGGCTTGATGCCGATGGTCACCAGTTCGCCCGATTGCCTCGCGGCAGCCGCGGCGGTGCGCAGCGTTTTTTGGAAACCGGCCACGTCCTGGATGAGATGGTCGGCGGGGAGCACGATCATCGTCGCGCCCGGATCGCGCATCGCCACCCAGCCGACGCCGAGGGCAATCGCCGCCGCGGTGTCGCGCTTGGCGGGCTCGGCCACGATGTTTTCCTCGGGGAGTTCTTTCGCCATCGCGCGCACGGCGGCCTCCTGGTCCTTGTTCGTGAGGATGAGGATGTGGGAGGGCTCGACGAGGCCCTTGAGGCGGTGAATCGTGTCTTCCAGCAGCGTTTTTTCAGAGAAAAGGGCGAGAAGTTGTTTCGGGCGGGACTTGCGGCTCAGGGGCCAGAAGCGTTCGCCGCTGCCCCCGGCCAGGATGAGTGCGTAAATTTTGGAAGACATGTTCGATTTTTTTGCTGCGATTTACTGCGATCTGGCTTGAAAGATGGTTCATCTAATAGATAGAAAGCGCACGCATATTCGAGTTTATTTTTTCAACGATTGCTGCATATTGACCTCGTAAACCTTATGTCGACCTCCCTGCTCAAGACAAACGAACATCATGTCCCCGTCACCGGCCTGGTGGCACTCACGCAAACCGCGCTCGGGTTCGGCGCCGGCCTGCTGCTCGCGGGCAGGATGGGCAAGGTCGCGAAAAACATCACCGCCATCACGGTGCTGTCGGTGGGCGTGGTCTCCACGCTGCCGCTCGTGATGGAAGCGGTCTCCTATTTTGCGAACAAGCCCGGTGGCGAACGCGAGATGCGCAAGCGCCTTGGTTCCATCCGCCGCGACTCCGGCGTGTCGCAGGATGTGGATTTGTTTTGAAGCGGCGGGGCGCTGTCCGAATTGGGATTCGATTTTTGGACAGGATTGATCGCGCGTGTGATAGACGTTGCGCCCGATGAAAGACCTCGCGAATCTCACCACCGGCCGGATCATCCTCTGGTGCTATTGC
>DASZPK010000434.1:0-3528 GCA_035550335.1 Chthoniobacteraceae bacterium
AAATGGCTGAATTTCCCCGCGGTTCATGCATAGTGCCCCTCCCATGAGTTCCAATGTCCGCGTCCGCTTCGCACCGTCCCCGACGGGCTACCTCCACGTGGGAGGCGCCCGCACCGCCCTTTTCAACTGGATTTACGCCCGCCACACCGGGGGAAAATTCGTTCTGCGCATCGAAGATACCGACAAAGCCCGCAACACCGCCGAGGCCACCCATGCGATCTATGACGGGATGCGCTGGCTCGGGCTGGATTGGGACGAAGGGCCGGAAAAAGGAGGTGACCATGGCCCGTATTTCCAGAGTGAACGCGGGGCGATATACGAGGCGTATTTCGAAAAACTGAAGACCGCCGGGAAGGTTTACGAGGACGGCGGCGCGTGGCGCTTCCGTTTCGAGCGCAAGCCCATCGTGATGAACGACGAAGTCTGCGGCCGCATCGAGATCGACATGAGCGACCCGGCGACCAACCCCGACATGACCATCCGCCGCCGCGACGGCGGCTGGATTTTCCATTTCGTGAATGTGGTGGACGACATCGAGATGCGAATCAGCCACGTCATCCGCGGCGAGGACCATCTTTCCAATACCCCGAAACACATCCAGCTTTTTGAGGCGCTCGGTATCGCGCCGCCGAAATACGCCCACATCCCTCTCATTCTCAATAAAGACGGCTCAAAAATGAGCAAACGCGACCAAGGGGCGAGCGTCTCCGCGTATATTGAGGGCGGCTATCTCCCCGAGGCAGTGCGCAATTTCCTCTGCCTCCTCGGCTGGTCGCCGAAGGACAACCGCGAAAAGCTCCCCATCGACGAGATCGTCCGCATCTTCGACCTGAAAAACATCAATCGCAAAGGCGCCGTATTCGACCTCGAGAAATGCGCGTGGCTCAATGGCGAATACGCGCGCGAATTATCCGACGACCGTTTCTTCCCGCTCGCGACCGCCGAACTGAAACGCGCCGGATTGCCGCTGGATCAATTTCCGGCGGAATACGTCAAGGCCGCGCTGGAAACATGCAAAGGGAAATTCCGGCTCTTCACGGAGCTGCCCGCATACTGCGGGTTCTATTTCATCGACGAGGTTGAGTTCAATCCCGAGGGCGTCGCGAAGCATTTCATCCCGGAAAACAAGCCGCGCCTCGCCGCCGTCCGCGATGCTTTCGCCGCGCTCTCCGCCTTCGACGCGGCGACGCTGGAAACCGCATTGAAAGCCACCGCCGCCACGCTCGGCGTGAAGGTGGGCGTGCTAGTCCACCCGACGCGCCTCGCCGTCACCGGCAGCAACGCTGGGCCGAGCCTCTACCACCTGCTCGAAATTTTGGGTAAAGAAAAGGTGCTCGCGCGCATCGACCGTGCGCTGGTGCTCATTCCTTCCTGAGCATCAGCGCCGAACGCGCCGCGCGTTCGCCCGTGGCGAAACACCCCTGGATGAGATAGCCGCCGGTGGGCGCTTCCCAGTCGATCATCTCCCCCGCGACGAAAACGCCGGGGAGCTTTTTCAGCATCAGGCCGGCGTCAAGTTCGTCCCATTTCACGCCGCCTGCCGTGGAGATGGCCTCGGCGAGCGGGCGCGGTCCGGCGAATCGTAACGCGCAGCATTTTACCTCGCACGCGAGCGACTCAACGGAATTGAACGGGCCATGCATTCCCAAAACCGCGATGGCAGCATCGCTGAGTTTCCATCGCTTTTTTGCTTCGTTTGTAAAATCGTGTTTTACATCCTTCAGCTTGACGGCGAGTTGCTCCGCAGTGAATGAGGGTTTGAAATCAATCGCGATGGCCGGTTCCTTCATGGCGCGCAATGCCGGTCCGAGCTGGTAGATCGCGCCGCCCTCAATCCCGTGGCGCGTGATCAGCAATTCACCCGCCGCTTCCGCGTCACCCGCGCGGACGACGATGTTTTTCAGCGGCTTGCCCTCGGCCACGGAAAGCACGGCGGGAGGCCATGGCAATTCCCAACCGCAATTGGCTGGTTCCAGCGGCTCGATGCCGATGCCCAGCCGTCCCAAAATTCCCGTCCATGCGCCATCCGATCCCGTCTCCGGCCACGAGCTTCCCCCGAGCGCGAGAATCACGACGTCGGCTTCAACATCGAGCGGTTTTCCTTCCACGTCGAAGTTGAGTTTCAGCGGAGAACCGGGGACGAGCCCCGTCCAGCGGTGGCGCATTGCAAAGGTCACACCGAGTTCGCGCAGGCGCTGCACCCAGCGACGGAGCAATGGCGCGGCCTTGAGTTCCTTGGGGTAAATGCGCCCGGTGGATGCGGCGAATGTTTCAACGCCAAGACTCGCAGCCCACGCGCGAAGCGCATCCGGGTCGAAATCGCCAATCAATGAGCGCCAGCCGTCGCCGGTATATTGTTTTACAAAATCGTCGAACGGTTTTGAATTCGTGAGGTTCAGCCCTCCGCGCCCGGCCACAAGGAATTTGCGGCCCACCGACGGCTTCGCATCGAAGAGCGTGACCTTCGCGCCGCCCGTGGCGGCCACTTCCGCCGCCCGCAGGCCTGCCGGGCCGCCGCCGATGATGGCGATTCTCATCGCTACGGCCGGTCAGCCCTTCTTCACTTCCTTCGCCCAAGTGTCCTTGAGCGTGATCGTGCGGTTGAAGACGAGCTTGCCGGGGCGCGAATCGGGATCGAGCGCGAAGTACGCGAGGCGCTCGAACTGGTAGCGCAACTCCGGTTTCGCGTCTGCCAGCGATGGCTCGCATTTCGCGGTGATGACTTCGAGCGAATGGGGATTGAGGAACGATTTGAAATCGCCGCCCGCATCCGGCTCCTCGACGGTGAAAAGCCGATCGTAAAGGCGCACCTCGGCATCGACTGCATGGGCCGCACTGAGCCAATGGATCGTCCCCTTCACCTTCCGATTTGAAGTCGCGCCGCCGCTCTTGCTATCGAGATCGGCGGTGCAGCGGAGTTCGACCACATTGCCCGCGGCGTCCTTGATGACCTCTTCGCACTTGATGATGTAGGCGTACTTGAGCCGCACCTCGCCGCCGGGTTTGAGGCGGAAATACTTCGGCGGCGGAGTCTCCATGAAATCGTCGCGCTCGATGTAAAGCTCGCGGCTGAACGGGATGGCCCGCGAGCCGCTTTCCGGCTGCTCGGGATTATTCACGGCGCTGCAATCCTCGACCTTTCCCTCCGGGTAATTCATGATCACAACCTTGATCGGGCGCAGCACGGCGAAACGGCGCGGGGCGATTTTGTTGAACTCGTTGCGAATCGCGTATTCGAGCACCGAAACATCGGTCACTCCGTTATACTTTGTGATACCGATGTTGTAGGCAAAATCGCGAAGCGCGCTGGCGGTCACGCCGCGGCGGCGGATGCCCGAGATGGTCGGCATGCGGGGGTCGTCCCATCCGGAAACGAGTTTTTCCTCCACGAGCTGCAGCAGCTTGCGCTTGCTCATGACCGTGTAGTTGAGATTCAACCGCGCGAATTCGTACTGGTGCGGGTGCGGCCGGGTGAGATCGAGCGCCTCGAGTATCCAATCGTAAAGGGGACGGTGCACCTCGAATTCC
>DASZPK010000435.1:0-6001 GCA_035550335.1 Chthoniobacteraceae bacterium
TATTTCGCTAATCCTCGATGGCCTTGAGGGCGGTGGTGCATTCGCCGACGATGCTTTGGTCGGGGTATTTGGCGGTGGCCCAGATATTCTTCGTTTCCTCGAGGACTTTTTTTGCGCTCGGGTCCTCGAGGTGGCCCAGCGCGCGGTCGGTGGAATAGATCAAGTTGCGGTCCTGCTGTTGGAGGTTGGTGTGGTTCTGGGTTTCCAGGACTTTGATGAGGACGGGGACGGCTTTGGTGTAGGCGAGGTCTTCCCACATGCTGATGACGGTTGCCTTGAAGTTTGAATTTTCCATGTTTTCGAAAACAGGGATCAATTTTTCCCCGGCGACATCGCCGCACGACATGATGACGAGCGCGGCATCGCGCCCGGCGGTCGAATAGCTCGCGCCGAGGGTGCGCAGGTAGTAGGGCATGACGCGGTCGAAGCGGCTGGCGGGGTCGGGGTCTTTCGCGATTTCGGCGATTTCCTTGTGGTCGAAGTAATCGCGCACGGTGGCTGCTAGGAGTTTGTCGTCGGAGGTGAGATAGGGTTTGAGGAGGTCGTCGGGGTGGTCGGTGAACAGCGCGGCGTAGTAAGGTTTCAGGTCGGTCGGCTTGATGCAGGACCATCCTGCGGTCTCGTACGCGATGCCGTTGCCGGCGGGCTTGGGATCGGGGGCGGCGTTTTGTGCTGCGTTTTGTGCCGCGTCCTGGGCGCGCTTGGAGAGGAACCAGATTTGGTCCTTGCTGATGTCGTCGCAGATCATGGCGGGCTCGTCGAATGAGTCGAAGAGCGGGATGACCTTTTCGCCTTTACCGTTTGTGCCGGAGCCCGGGGAAAGGCCATCGACGATGGCGATGGGGAGTTCCTTGTCGTGGAAGTCTCCTTTCAATACCTCGGTGACGATGAGCACGGCATGGTATTCCCAGCGGAAATCCTCGTTCCCTTTCGGACCGAATGTCACGCGGACGAGCGAGTTTTCCTTCACGCGCGCGACCACGATCAAGTCGGCCTCCCTGGAGCGGATCATGGGTCTCAGCGCGGCGCGCAGGGAGGGGACGGCATTAGCGGCAACAGAGGAGCCAGGATCGCGAGCAACAGGAGGAGCCGACTTGCAAATAGGCAGGACGGCGGGCGGAGCGACGGTCATTTTCCGGCGGCATGTTTGTAAGACGGAAGGGATGCGGGATTTGCGCGCTTTTTTGATCGCGGTGCGGAGGCCGCGTCTTTGTCACAAAATCGTAACATACGCGGCGCGTGGTAACCTGCTAGGATGGAGGCATGGCGGCGTGTGTGCAGAATGGCAGCGGGGAGTTGTCCGATCGCAACGGGGGGTCATACGACCTGCGCCCGCTGGTTTCGCACGATGTCTCGGTGCAGGGGAATCGCACCGTTGAGGAAGTTTACAAGCTATTCGCGGAGCACGATTACGAGTTCATGGCGGTGCTCGATGGGGGACGGCTGCTGGGGATGTGCGCGAAGCGGGAGATCGGGATGCTGCTTGGGGCGCGGTTTGGATTTTCGCTTTTTGCGCGCAAGCCGATCCGGGAGCACCTGTCGCGCGAGTTCACGAAAATCGCCGGGCACAGCCCGTTGCCGGCCGTGTTCCAGGAGATTTCGGCGCGCAGCGCGGAGACGTTTTACGACGACGTGGTGCTCGTGGATGGCGACGGAAATTTCCTCGGGCTCATCCCGACGCGCACGCTCGTGCAGCTCCAAAACCGGATCCTCGCGGGGCATATCAGGCAGCTCAAGCTCAAGAACGAGCAGATCGAGGCGGACCTCGCGATGGCGAGGGAATTGCAGCAGGCGCTCATGCCGGCGCGCTACCCGGTGTTTCCGCCCGATGCCGACCCGGCGCGCAGCGTCATCCAGTTCCATCACCGCTATCTTCCCTCGGGCACGATGGGGGGCGATTTTTTCCACGTGATGCGGCTTTCGGACAGCCGGGCCGGCGTGTTCATTTGCGACGTCATGGGGCATGGCGTGCGCTCGGCGCTTATCACCACGATGCTGCGCGCGCTGGTGGAGGAACTCTCACCCGCGACGCATGACCCGGGGGGATTGCTCGGGACGCTGAATGTCGAGCTTTCGAAGATACTGAAGCAGACGGGGGAGGTGCTTTTCACGACAGCGTTTTACATGGTGTTGGAGGCGGGTGGCGAGGAGGTGGGCTACGGCTGCGCCGGGCATCCCGCGCCGTTCCACCTGCGGCGTGAGACGGGGACCATCACGCCGCTGTGCACCGCGCGCGGTGTGGGCGGGCCGGCGCTGGGGCTGTTTGCGGAATCGACTTACGGCACGAGCCGCTGCCGGATCGCGCCGGGCGATGGCATCGTATTATTTACCGACGGCATTTACGAGGTGGACAATCCCGAATGCGAGGAATACGGGGAGCGCCGCCTGATGGACTTTGTGAAACGCCGCATCCACATCCCCGCGGAGGAAATGCTCGACGGGATGCTGGCGGAGGTGCAGGGGTTTGCAGGGAGGAAGGAGTTTGACGATGATGTGTGCCTGGTGGCGATCGACGTGGCGTGATTGGAAGGAAGGGATGAAAATCTTGTGTATTGCGTGGAGGCCGGCTATAAAGCAAGACGATTTGCCAAAAATGGGGAGAGAGGTTATGAAAAACGGCAACGTTTTTAAAAAAGGTTTTACACTTTTGGAACTGCTGGTGGTCATCACCATCATTGCGATCCTCGCGGGGATCGCGCTGCCGGTTTTCTCCCAGGTGCGGATGAAGGGCGACCAGACGAAGGCGCTCTCGAACGCGAAGCAGATCGGCATGGCGCTGAAGCTCTATGCCTCGGACAATAGCGGCAATTATCCCTCCTACACGCTTTCGAACGGCGAGCCGACGACCACGACGGTGACGGACTCGAACACGGCGCTGGCGCAGCTTTTCCCGACGTACATCCAGGACAACAGCATTTTTTGGGTGGCGAAATCGGCGTTTTGCGCGGTGGCGCCGGAGCCCGGCACGACGGATGAGCCGCTGCCCGCGGGCTCGAACGCGTGGGCGTACGTGATTTCGCTCAATGACATGACGACGCCCGAATTCCCGCTGCTGGCGGTCGGGTTTTCCGATCCGTCGGCGCATACTTACACCAAGGACCAGACCGCGCAGGGCGGGCTTTGGAATGGGGGGAGTTCGGTGGTGATCCGGGCGGATTCGAGCGGCGCGGTGATGACGGTGAACCAACTAAACATGAGCGTGGACGGGCCGCGCGGGAACGCGGGTCCGGGCGATATTTTCGCGTCCACTGACAAATGGCTTGGCGCCGGGAATGTGGTGGTGAATCCGCTGACGAGCACGGGGGACGTGGCTTCGAGCAGCGGAGGAGGGGGCGGGGGATCTGGAGCCGATGGCGGTGCAACGGACAGCACGGCCAGCGGGGAAACATTCGCCTCCGGCGCGACGATGAACATGAGTACGCAAAATACCGGGGCAACGGGTGCGAGCGGCGCGGAGCTGATGGTGGGGGCTTCGAGTTACACCGGGCAGACCAATATCTCGGCCGGCGGTCTTGTAGTGAATTCCGCCGGCTCCGCGAATTTTGGAAGCACGAATAGCTCATCAGATACCATCAATGTGAGTGGCGGCAGCTTGAATATGAATGCCGGAAGCATTCAGCTTTCTTCCGGTGGCGCCGGGAGCATCCAGACCTTTTCGGGCGCGGGGCCTTCGGGCGGGACGCTGAATCTAAGCAGCGGCGGCAGCCTGAATCTTTCGGCCGGCACGATTTCGGCCGGTTCCGGATTCGGCGGATTTGGCGGGGTGACGGTGAGCGTCGGGCCGTAGCGGGCGTCGTAAAACGCGGCGAGGTGAAGGCCCGCATTTTCCCGGCGGGACGAGTTGCGTGTGACGCGTTAAAAAACGGTTGTTCGGCGCGAGGCGACAAAACATTTTTTGACGCGCGCGTTTTCTCATTGCATTCGCGGCGAAATCGCATTTCCTCGTTGGCATGCGAAAAACGAAGATCATCTGTACGCTAGGGCCGGCGACAGAATCCGAGGGAGTACTCCGCGAGATGATCGAAGCCGGCGCAAATATTTTCCGTCTCAACATGAGCCATGCGCCGCACGATTGGGTGCGGCAGGTGGTCTCACGCATCCGGGCGCTCGCGGTGAAGATGGAGGTGATCGTGGCCATCCTCATGGACACGCAGGGGCCCGCGATCCGCACGGGCGATCTGCCCACGAAATTGAACCTGAAGGTCGGGGACGTGTTTGAGTTCACCGTGCGCGGCTCCAAGAGCGAGGAGGAATATTCGGTGGGTGTGAATTACGACGGGCTCATCGACGATATTTCCGTGGGCGACACGGTGCTGGTGGATAACGGCGTGATCCACATGAAGGTGCTGGAAAAAACCGGCAGCAAAATCCGGTGCGAGGTGCTCACCGAGGGTGTGCTCGGTTCGCGCCGCCACATCAATCTGCCGGGCGTGAAGGTGAACCTGCCGCCGCTCACGGAGAAGGACCTTGCCGACGTGGCCCTCGGCGCGGAGCTTGGCGTGGACCTCGTGGCGCTGAGTTTTTGCCGCGAGGCGAGCGATGTGCAGGAGCTGCGCAAGGTGCTGCGCGAGCACAGCAGCCACGCGCGCATCGTGGCGAAAATCGAGGACCAGATCGCGATCAAAAATCTCGATTCCATCATCAACGCCACGGACGCAGTGATGGTGGCGCGCGGCGACCTGGGCATCGAGTGCCCGATGGAGGACCTGCCCATCATCCAGCGCAACATCGTGCAGCGCTGCATCCATCTCGGCCGCCCGGTGATCGTCGCCACGCACATGCTGGAATCGATGATCGGCAGCCCGGTGCCGACGCGCGCCGAGGTGACCGACGTGGCCAACGCGGTTTACGAGCAGGCCGACGCCATCATGCTGAGCGGCGAGACGACCGTGGGGAAATACCCCGTGGAATGCGTGAAGGTGTTAAACAAAGTGTCACTGCGCATGGAGAGAAGTGACCACGCCGGTTACGCGCAGGAGGCGGCGCTCGAGGGAATCCGCCAGAAGACCGTGAACTCCGCAGTGGTGCTCGCGAACTCGTTGAAAAACGCGAAGCTCCTCGTCTTCACGCGGCGCGGATTCACCGCCGATTGCATCTCGAACCTGCGCCCGGAGGATACGCCGATCTATGCGTTCACGCCGTCGATCGAGGTGTGCCGGCAGCTTGCGTTGAATTGGGGCACTTACCCGCAGCATTTGGTTTTCGACACGAACCCGAACCGCACGATTGTGGACGCGGAGATGATGCTGATGAAAAAAGGCCTCGTGAAAACGGGCGACCAGCTCGTGATTTTCAGCGATTTGCAGGTGGGGGAGAACCGTTTCGATTCGATCCAGTTGCGGACGGTGCCGTAAAGCGTTGCCCATTCGACAGGCTCAGGGTACGAGGTGACATCCGTGAAAAAAATTGGCCCCGCCGTCGTTCACCAGCGGCAATCGATCCGCCTGATCCCCATGCCGAGCTGGCGCCTGTCATCCGAATTGCCGTGGAGCCCGGGGCTTTGCGCATTTTTGATTTCAAAGGTGATTTTGCATTCGCCCGACTGGAGAGCGGCGGCGGGAATTTTGAACTTTAAAATTTTTTCGCGGCCTTTGGGAAATGAGGCGTTGCAGCGGGTTTCGCCGTTTGCGTTGATGCGTGCCTCCACGGGCGGGAGGCCGGGCAGGCACATGGCGTGGGCGGCAATGGCGAGGTGAAGCGGGCGCCGTGGTTTTTCCGTGAACCTGATCTTCATCTCGGCGTGCGTGCCATCCGTCCATCTCCCCCAGATTTCCGGGGGGGCCCAGCCGCGCCCGGTATAGAGGACGCTGTTGCCCTGGTCCGTGAAATCGATGCAGAAGGGAAGGTGCGTGGGCGCAAAATCAGCACGGAGCCTGCTTTCGAGCACTTCCTGATCGAAGGCGACCGCATTCAAATTCTCGCCGCTGAGGAAGACGGGGAGAGTGACATGGCTGTCGATGCGGAATTTCAAAGACAAGGTGGAGGCGGTCCCAGGAACATC
>DASZPK010000436.1:0-2717 GCA_035550335.1 Chthoniobacteraceae bacterium
CAGCGGGAAATGGTCCACGATCCACTCGATCGGCGAACGCCGCCGCGCCGTCTTTCTCGCGGCGAGCTTGCGCTGGTAATGCGCCGCGCGAGAGCTGAGCGCCGCCGTCCAACTCGGGTAAAAGGATCGCCCGCAGATTTCAAACCCGATGAGCAGGCCCATGAGCGCATTGCTCAAGAGCACGAGGAAAAAGAACCCGCCCTGGTTGAACAGCCCCGAGCTCCACGCAATGATCGATTTCGCCAGCCATGAGCTCGGCAGATAGGGATTCAGGCTCAGCCGCGTGTGGCGGAGCAACTGGTCGAACATCTGCTCGTCGTGGTGCGAGGCGGCCTGCTCGTCGGTCACCGGCTTCACATTCCAAATCAGCGCCACAACCGCTCCCACTGCGATGAGCACGAGCGTGCGCTTCACCCATGGGTTTGCGAGGATCCGCACGAGAAACAGGATGATCCACGACCCCGCCAGCGCCGGCATCACAATGAATGGCAGATACGCGAGCGCCGTGGCCACGTAAAAAAGCGGGCTTACCTGGTGGATCACGCCGTAGGCGGCCATCATCGGCGCGCTCAGGAACATGAGCGCCCAACTCGACACGCAGAGCGATTCGATGAATTTCCAGCGGTAAACCGTCCGGTGCGGCACCGGCAGCGAGAGGAACCAATTCGTCTCCCGGCTTTTAAACAATGTTGAATAACCGATGATCAGGTTCGAGAAAATGAGCATCACGAAAAAGAAGGCGAAGATCAGGAACAGGATGCGGTCCGAGAGCAGCGCTCCGACGAGCGGGAATTGCTGGATGTAATTGAACCCGAAATGAAACAGCCAGTAACCCGAGCCGAGGTAACCCGCAACGAACGCCGCGAGCACGAACAGCAGCAGGCTCGATTGCTTGCGCAATCCCCTCACCCGCGCCACCAGCGTGCGCCAGTGGACCCAGAGGAGGAGCCGGAAGAAGCGGTAGTTGGTTGTTGGGGAAGCGGAGTTCATGCGGGCTTCGTCATTCACCTTCCGGGCGCCATCTCAAATAGGTACCCCTTCAAATACTCTGTTTCCGGCAGCGTGGGAAGGATGGGATGATCGAATCCCTGCTGGAAAACGTGCAACTGCCGGAGCGTTTTCTTCGCGTCCACGAGGGCGTCGACTATGGTTTGCACGAAGATTTCGCGGCTTACGTGGTGGGAGCAGCAGAAGGTCGCGAGCATGCCGTCGGGAGCGAGAAGCTTGAGCGTGCGCAGGTGGATTTCCTTGTAGCCGCGCATGGCATCGCGAAGTTTTTCCTTCGATTTGGTGAACGAGGGCGGGTCGAGAATGATGAGGTCGTACTGCGCGTTGCGGCGCTCCTCGTCCTTGAGATGATCGAAGACGTTTGCCTCGATGGCTTCGATGGCGAGGTGGTTGCGCGCGGCGTTGTGGCGCAGGAGTTCCACGCACTCGCCACTGATCTCCACTGCCTTCACGCTTGCCGCGCCCTGCTTCGCGCAGGCGAGGGCGAATGCCCCCTGGTTCGCGAAGCAATCGAGCACGCGGCGGCCCTTCGCCCATTTCGCGACGGTCGCGTAGGCGTCGATCTGGTCGAGATAAAAGCCGGTCTTCTGTCCGTGCAGCAGGTCGATCTGGAATTGCAGTCCGAGCACCTCGATGTCGAGGCGCTCGGCGTCACCGTGTAAAACTCCCGTTGTCAGCTCCATGCCCTCCGCCTTGCGGATGGGGGCGTCATTCCGCTCGACAATCGCCGACGGTTTCACGACCGCCTTCAACGCCTCGACGATCAAATCCTTGCGCTGGTCCATCGCGAGGGTGAGCGTTTGCAGCACGAGCGTGTCGCCGTAGCGGTCGACGATCACGCCGGGGAGTCCATCGCTCTCGCTCCAGACGAGGCGGCAGAGTTTCGGGTTCACGCCGCGTATTGCCCGGTATTCCACCGCCTGCGCAATTCGCCGCCTGAAAAAATCGGGATCGAGAAACTGCCGCTGGCGCGAAAAACGCCGGGCGATGATTTGCGATTTCGAGTTGTAAATCGCGCTCCCGAGCATGTGATCGCGTCCATCCTTGAGCGAAACGACGTCGCCATCCTGCGGACCGCCGAACGCCTTGAGCACATCGCTCGTATAGACCCATTCGTGACCGTGAAGAATGCGCGCGCGGGGTTTGATGACGAGGCCAGCCATTATGATCGAAATCGGGTCAAGGTGTTACAAAAATTGGTTTACGAATCCTGCCGAAGGAAGAAGTAATTTGCAATCTCACATCCCCGGTGGTCTCCGCGAACGATTCAGTATCTGGTTAGCCAGTGCGCCCGGTGGGATGCTGTTTGTTCTGCCGGGTGCATGCTTTCGGGAACCATCCACGGATCCCGCAACTCTTCGCGGCGAACTAGGAATACAAATAATCCAAATCCACCTTCGGTGCCTTCGGCTTCGGTGAGGGCGCGGCGGCGCCGGGCTCCGGATACTCGAAGATTTTTCCCTCGTAGTTGCGGATTACGATTTTTTCCGCGTCATGGAAAAGGACGTAGCCGGGGTTGATCGGGACCTTGCCGCCGCCTCCGGGGGCGTCGATGACATATTGCGGCACGCCGTAACCGGTGGTGTGGCCGCGCAGGCCCTCGATGATTTCCACGCCTTTGCTCACGGGCACCTGCAAATGCGAGGAGCCGGTGATGAGGTCGAGCTGGTAGAGGTATTAGGGGCGCACACGGCACATGAGGAGTTTTT
>DASZPK010000437.1:0-1641 GCA_035550335.1 Chthoniobacteraceae bacterium
CCAAGAGGCAACCCAGCCGGAGCAGGCGGCGCCCCCGGCGGGAGAGGAGAATCTATGGCAGGATTTACTGGTGCAAATCCACGCCAAACGTCCGCTCATCAGCCCGTGGGTTGCGGCCGGCATATTGCTCAAGGTCGAGAACGGCGTCTGCATCATTGGATTTCCGAAGGACCAGGGGATCGCGATGGATACCATCCAGCGCCCGAGCAACCGCACTTTCATCGAGAATCTCCTCTCGTCCATCGCCGGAAAACCGCTCACCTTCAAGTGCGAGCTCCGCGAAGGTCTCGTGGTGGCCCCGCCGGTATTGCCCGAGGTGAAACAGGAAAAACCAGCCGACCCGAAAGCGAAGACCGAAGAGGATTTCAAAAACGACCCGAAGATCAAAAAAGCGATGGAGATTTTCCAGGCGGAAATTTTGACCCAATAGAAAACACCAATCCCATGAACATCCAGAAAATGATGAAGCAGGCGCAAAAGATGCAGGAGCAGCTTGCGCAAACCCAGTCCGAGCTCGCCGAGAAGACCGTGGAGGTGACGAGTGGCGGCGGCAAAATCACAGTCGTGGCGAATGGCGCGGGCGATGTGGTTTCCATCAAGATCAGCAAGGACGCCGTGGACCCGAACGACGTGGAATTTCTCGAGGACCTTGTGTTGAGCGGCGTGCAGCAGGCCATCGCGAAAGGCAAGGAAGTCGCGCAGACCGAGATGAGCAAGATCACCGCCGGCATGGGCCTCCCGCCGGGAATGGGCTTCTAGACTCAGATCGCGCTAAAAATTTCCGCCGCGCTTGCCTTTCGCGGCGCGGCTTATTTTACTTCGCGGATATGTTGCGTATCAAAGCTTTCCAGGGCCTGCGCCCGGTGACGTCGCTTGTTTCACAAGTGGCATGTGTTCCTTACGACGTGGTGGACCGGAACGAGGCGGCTGCCCTCGCGCGCGGCAACCCTTACAGCCTGCTCCACGTGGACCGCGCGGAGATCGACCTGCCGGAAAACGTCGATCCCTATTCGCAGCAGGTCTACGAAAAGGCGCTCCAGAATTTCCAGTTGCTGCAAACCGACGGCACCCTCATGCGCGAGGGCGCGCCGTGCCTTTACCTCTACCAGCAGCGGATGGGCAGCCACATCCAGACCGGCGTGGCGGCCGTGTGTCACATCGAGGATTACGAAAACGACATCATCAAGAAGCACGAGAAGACCCGGCGCGACAAGGAGGATGACCGCACGCGGCTCATCGACACCATCAGCGCCGACACCGGCCCCGTGTTCCTGACTTATCGCGACAGCGCCGATATCGATACGCTCGCGGCCGCGGCGATGAAGGAAGCGCCGCTTTTCGATTTTACCGCTCCCGATGGCATCCAGCACACCGTCTGGCGCATCATCGGCGGGGGCGCTTTCGTGAGCGCTTTTGCGAAGGTCCCGGTTTCCTATGTCGCCGACGGCCACCATCGCACCGCGAGTGCCGTGCGCGTCGGCCGCGAACGGCGGGAAAAAAATCCGCGCCACAACGGCACGGAGGAATACAACTGGTTCCTCGCGGTCCTTTTCCCCGCGAGCCAATTGCAAATCCTCCCCTACAACCGCTCCGTGCATGACCTTAATGGGCGCAGTCCCGAGGCGTTCCTCGCGGAGGTTT
>DASZPK010000438.1:0-2230 GCA_035550335.1 Chthoniobacteraceae bacterium
GCTGGCGCCGATGAGGATGGCGTCCACGCGGGCGCGGAGTTTTTGCACGTGGGCGCGGGAGGCGGGGCTGGTGATCCATTGGCCTTCGCCGGGCTGGCGGGCGATGCGGCCATCGAGGGACATGCCGGCCTTGGCGTAAACATACGGCATGCCTGTGACGATCCACTTGTTAAACGGTCTGTTTAACGCGGCGCATTCGGCGGCGAGGAGGCCGGTGGTGACGGCGATGCCGGCGCGCTTCAGGATTTTCACGGCGCGCCCGGCGTGGGCGGGATTGGGATCGATGGCGCCGATGACGACGCGCGCGATGCCAGCGGCGATGATGGCTTCGGTGCAGGGCGGGGTGCGCCCGCGCGTGGAGCAGGGTTCGAGGGTGACGTAGAGCGTGGCCCCGCGGGCATGCCGCGTTTTTCCCAGCGCCTCGATCTCGGCGTGCGGGCAGCCGGCGGCGTGGTGCCAGCCGCGCGCGAGGATTTTCCCCGCGCGCGAGACGAGCACGGCGCCCACGGCGGGGTTCGGGCTGGTATGGCCGATGCCTTTGGCGGCTTCGCGCAGGGCGAGGCGCATGTATTTTTCGTCGCTCACGCCAATAGCATGGCAAAGGACGCAAGGGACGGAAAGGACGGAAAGGACGGAAAGGACATTTTCGGGGTTGAACTTTGGCGCTAAAATGGGAATCTTTTCCTCGTGAACCCCAGTCTCGGCCAGAAAAGCTCGCTGTATCGTGAACTCGGGCAATTGCTGCATTCGGGCAAACCGTTCCCGGCTTCGATCCAGCTTCTCCAGACGGCGACCCATGGGCCGGTGCAGCGGCTGGCGGGGATGTTGAAGGCGTCGGTGGACCGGGGGGCGTCGGTGGGGGAGGCGTTTGCCGCGCAGTATCCGCAGGTGTCGCATCTGGAGGCGTCGATCGTGGGGGCGAGTGCGCGGTCGGGGCGGCTCGACCAGGGGTGCCATTATTTGTCGGAGTATTACGCGGGGCTGGACACGGCGCGCAAGACGGTGATCCGCAAATTGCTTTACCCGGTATTTCTCCTGCACTTCTCGGCGTTCATCGGCGGGGTGCCGCAGCTTGTCGTGAGCGGGGACTGGACGGCGTATTTGAAGGGGTCGGTGGGCGTGCTGGTGTTGGTCTATCTCGGTGCTTTTGCGTTATGGCTGGCAATGTCGATGGTGCAGTTTGAAGGGGCGCGCAAGCCGGGGGTGGACCGGTTCCTGCGGATGATCCCGGTGTATGGGAAAATGCGGCGGTCGTTTGCGCTGGCGCGGTTCTGCGCGACTTACGAGATGCAGCTCGCATCGGGCGTGAATATCATGGACAGTCTCGCTAGCGCCGGACGCACGAGCCAGAGCGGGCTGGTGCGCGAAGTGGTGGACCGCGCGATCCCGCTGGTGCGCGGGGGGTCGCAGGTGGGGCCGCTGCTGATGGGCGATGCGTTCACGCCGGACCTGGTGCGCACGATCATGGTGGGCGAGGAAACGGGCAAACTCGATGAGGAATTGAAACGGATGGCACACGGATTCCAAGCGGATGCGATGTCGCAACTCGACCTGCTGGGGGGGATTATCGCGAAGGGGATTTATTTCGCGATCATGGCGTATGCGGCTTTCCTGATCATCCGGATAGCCTTGGGGTATGTGCATACCCTCGACCAAGTGATGCAGTGAGACATTAGGTCTCCTTCATATGCCGGAATAAATCGTTCAAGTGGGCCTAATTGTCTCACTGCTCGATTTTAATTCGCTCGAATTAAATATTCGTAATCTATTTTTAATAAGCGACTTGCATCGAATGAATGCGTGAATTTCTAACGTGGCACGTTGCAAGCTAATGCAAATGGTAACCAACAACAACAGGAGGTTACAAATTCATGAGCATTATCCGTTATCAATTCCCTGAACTTTCGACGTGGAATCCGGCCAACCGGCTCACTTCCCTGCGCGATGAGATGAACCGTTTGTTCGATCTTTCGCTGCCGGGATTCACCGATGAGGGGAGCCTGTTCAGCGGCTGGAATCCCGCGCTCGATATTTACCAGGACAAGGACAACGTCTTCGTGAAGGCGGAAATTCCCGGCATGAAAAAGGAGGAGATCGAAATCACGCTGCACGACGGCGTGCTCTCCATCGCCGGCGAACGCAAGCACGAGGAGGAATCGAAGAAGGGCAACAGCTTCCGCAGCGAGCGGTTCTTCGGGCGGTTCCATCGCAGCGTGACGCTGCCCACCAC
>DASZPK010000439.1:0-4160 GCA_035550335.1 Chthoniobacteraceae bacterium
GAATCCCGGTACGTCTCGGGCGACAAGCCTCTTTTCGAGCAGTTCAAGATCGAATTTGAAAAGCGCTGCGTGAAGGGTTTCGAGCAGGAATACATCGAGCAGCGCATCGCCAACCAGAACGAGCGGCACGAGAAATACGGCGGCAGCGTTTACATGCAGGAGCCGAACGTGAAGAACGGCTGCGGCAGCCTGCGCGATTACCAGAACCTGCTTTGGATCAGTTATTTCAAGGACCGCACGATCACCACCGCGCAGATGGTCGAAAAAAAAGTCCTCTCCGAGCAGGAGCGCCGGCAGCTTGACCGCGCCTACGATTTCCTGCTGCGCGTGCGCACCGACCTGCATTATTTGAACAAGCGCGGGCTGGATACCGTGACGCTGGCATTCCAGGTGCCGATCGCCAACGATTTCAAGTACCCGCAAAAAACCGCGCTGCGTCGCAACGAGGAGTTCATGCGCGACTATTACCAGCACGCGCGCAGCATCTATTATATCACGGAGGCGCTCTCTGACCGGTTCAGCACCGGCATCCTCGCGCAGAAAAAAAAGTCGATGATGTCGCTGCTGTTGCCAAAGAAACGCCGCAAGCCGGAGCATTTCGACGGGTTTTACGCGGTGGACGGGTTGATGTACCCCGAGTCGCGCGAAATTTTCAAGGAGGATACCAACCGGATGATGCGGCTTTTCCAGCATGCGCAGCAGCGGCAGTTGAACCTGAGCCGCGAGCTCCAGTATTTGATCCGCCGCCGGCTGCGCCTGATGGACCGGACATTCAATTACGCGCGCGCAAACCGAGAGACGTTCAACGCGATCCTGAGCCGCAAGGGCGAGGTCGGCCGCATCCTGCGAATGATGCACGAGGTCGATTTCCTGGGGCGTTACATCCCGGAGTTCGGCGGGCTGACGGCGCTCGTGCAGCATGAATTTTTTCACCGCTACACGGCGGACGAGCACACGCTGGTCTGTATCGAGAAGCTGGATCAGCTCATCGACACCGACGACGAAAAGCTCGCCAGCTACCGTTTGCTTTTCCGAAAAGTGGAGGATCCCTTCGTGCTCTATCTTGCGCTGCTGCTGCACGACACCGGCAAGGCGACCGGGGGACGCCACCACGCGGATGACAGCGCGATCTTTGCGCAACGGGTGGCTGTGCGTCTCCAGCTTTCTTCCGAGCGCCGGCGCGCGCTCATCTTCCTGGTGGACAACCACCTCACGCTTTCGAGCGTGGCGCAGCGCAGGAACCTCGAGGATCCCGCGACCATCGTGGAATTCGCCTCCATCGTGAAAACGCAGACGAATCTCGACGCGCTCATGCTCCTCACGCTCGCGGACGGGCAGGGAACGGGCGACGAAAACTGGTCGGACTGGAAGGAAGGCCTCGTATGGCAATTGTATCGCAGCACGACGCATTATCTGGCCGACAGCGGGGATTATTACCGCCAGCGGAAAATCGAGCGCGAAAACTTGCGCGCGGCTGTCACCAAGAAACTGGCGAAGGATTTTGCGGGGGAAATCTCGGCGTATTTCGCATCGATGCCGGAAATTTATTTCCAAAGCTACTCGTCGCCGGACATCGTTGCCCAGCACATCCGTTTTTTCCGCACCTACCTGGAAAAGCGCTACCTCAAGGATGAGTTTTCGCTCACGCCCGAGCTCAAGTGGGTCGCCCACCCCGACAAGGGCCATAGCGAGGTGTGGGTTTGCACGTGGGACCGCAAGGAACTGCTGGCCAAGATCGCCGGCTCATTTTCAATGGGGCACCTGAACATCCTCAACGCCGACGTCTTCACCCGCAGCGACAATCTCGTGCTCGACATTTTTCGCGTCTGCAGCACCAACTTCGAGGCGGTCACCGACGAAAAAAGCATCGCCCTCGTGGAAAAAAAACTCACCCAGGCGCTCACCGAGGAGGATTACGATTTCGCGCCGCCGCTCAAGCGCACGACCAAAAAGGGTGTCAGCCGCCAGTTGCAGGCGCTCGATTTCCCCACGCGGATCAGCATCGACAACGACGCACACCCTGTTTATACATTGGTTGACATCCAGACGCCCGACCGCCTCGGCCTGCTCTACCATATCCTCAAGGGCTTCGCGATGGCCGAGGTGAACATCGCCATGTCGCGCATCACCACCGAAAAAGGCGCGGCGATCGACAGCTTTTACGTGACCGATTTCGAGGGCTTCAAAATCGACGACTCAAAAGGGATGCTCCGCCTCCAGAAAGCGCTGCAATTTGCCGTGGCCAGCACGCTGGATTAACTGCACGCGGCCGCCGATAGCCGCGCATCCATCCATTCCACCATCTGCGCGAGCACCTTTTCGCGGCCGATTTCATTCTGGGTTTCGTGCCGCATCCCGTCGTGGATCCGGAGTGTCTTGTCCGTAGCGGCGACCTCCTCGAAAAAGGCCTTCGTCGCCGCGACCGAAACCATCGAGTCCTCGGCTCCCTGGATGAAAAGCAGTGGGCATTCGAGGCGGGCGGGATTTTTCAAGACATTCGCCGCGCCGGCGAGGATTTCGTGGTACATGCGCGCGGAGATTTTGGGATGCAGCAGTTCCTGACCCGGCAGGGAATTGAGAAACTCCAGGTCGTGCGAAAGCAGGGTGCGGTCGTTCGGCCCGCTTTGTGTAAACGAGGGCCACAACCGGAGCATGAGCTTCGCCAGTATCACCTTCATCCGGCTCGGACGGAAACCGAGTTGCAGCAAGGGGGAGGTGATGATGGCGCCAAGCACGCGCGGACGCCGCTGGATGAGGTAATTCAAGGTGATCTGGCCACCGAGACTGTGCCCAAAAAGAAAAGGGGGCGCCCCGTCGCGCTGGTGGTGATGCAAGACGGTTTCCAAATCGTCCAGCAATTCGCCGTAGCGGTTGATATGGCCGCGCCGGCCATGCGAGCGGCCATGCCCGCGCAGGTCGTAGCTGCAAAGCCGGTACCCGTTTCGGGCGAAAAATTCCGCCACATGGTTGTATTTGGCGCCATGCTCGCCCATCCCATGGGTGAGCAGCACATCGGCCTTCACTTTACCCGCGACCTCCGGCGACCTCAGGAACAGAACAAAGTTCCCTCCCGCCGGCAAAAAAGTCTCGGAAAAATGGATGGTCGCAGGCATGATCTCTCCTTGGGCGATCCCCTTCGCAGAAGAATGAAAGGTATTTACAATGTCCATTGGAAAATCAGTTGTTTTCCAATGGCTTTTTGTTACGTTTCATTTATCAAAGATCAAAGCTTTATGAAAACATCCCCCCAAACGGCCAAAGCGGCAAATCCTTTCACGCTCAAAGGTTTCACCCTGATCGAGCTGCTCGTGGTCATATTGATCATTGCGATCCTGATCAGCCTGATTTTCCCGGCCTTCGCCGCAGTCAAGGAAAGCGCCAAACGGACAGCCGCCGCAAATGACATGACGCAGATCGTAAGCGCCATCAAGTTCTACCAGACGGAGTACCAGAAATATCCCGTGGCCACGAGCGGGACTACGGACAGCTACTACGGCGCGGCTGGCAGCGCGCCGACCGGCTCGGTCCTGGTCGGGACCAACGACGTGCTCTTCGACGTGCTGCGCTACAACACCGGCAACGCCGCGAATTCGGCGACCGTGGCGAGCATGAACCCTCGCGGGGTGATATTCACGGAGCCACCGACGGTAAAAAATTCCAGCCAGCCGGTATCGGGCGTGGTGCCAAACACGGCCACCTCATCCGCAACCTCCACCGTCGGGGCTTGGTATGACCCGTGGGGTTCCCAATACAACGTCCTTATCAATACTTCCGCGACCGGATATTTAAACAATCCGTACCTGGACACGCCGGGTGGCTCGACGATTGGCAACACGGTGCTTGTCTGGTCGTACGGCAAGAACGGCGCGCTCGGCGGCGGGCCGGCCGCGAACGGTTCGGCCAGTTTCTCGTCCGAGGGGGGCTCCGCGGGCAATTTCCAAGGGTCTGGCGACAGAATTTCGTGGCAGTAAAAGCTGGCCGTTTGCCGGAAGACTGTGTAGAACTGGCGCGCGAAACTTCCAAAGCGCGGGTGTAGTTCAATGGTAGAACGGCAGCTTCCCAAGCTGCATACGAGGGTTCGATTCCCTTCACCCGCTCCAATCTCTCCGGCAGAGTCAGATCGAGCGCGCTGCGCCGCCGGCCCCGCCGCACGCCCGGGC
>DASZPK010000440.1:0-4971 GCA_035550335.1 Chthoniobacteraceae bacterium
AACGGTGACGCGCTCGCCGGGGATGCCAAGCGCCTCGAGGTGCGCGCGCGTTTCGTCGATGGCGACGAAGTAGCGATGGAAAATGCGCGTGAGCCACATCGCGTGCATGTCGAGATCGGTGACGACCACTGAAAGGTGCGCGTCGAGCAGTCCTTTCGCAATGAGATGCGAGATGATCCCCGTGGGCATGAAGTGCGTGCAGACGGTGATGTCGGGATTGAACTTGCGGATGAATTTTACGAGCGGCTGCGTGTTGAGGCGGTCGAGCCGCAGGCGCACTTCGTCGCCTTTCCATGGTTCGTCGCTGCTTTTGTAAAGCCATCCGAGCACCTCCGGCGCGCTGCGCACGAGGCGGATGTAGAGCTTGGAATAGAAATCGCGGAAGAGTTTGTTCGTGTAGCGGAGAGCGTCGATGTTCTCCACGGCGCCGACACGCGGGTCCTCGGCAAAGGCCCGCGCGAGCGCATCGGCGGCGCGTACGTGGCCGGTGCCGGCGCTGGCGGAGATGATCAGGACGCGTTTTTTCGAGGGGGAAACGGGTCGCGTTTGGGTCATGCGGGGGAGCCTACAAATTTGGTTTTCGCTTTGAAATGCTTTTCGCTAGCTTTTGCGGATGCTCGACATCCGTCTCATCCGGGAGAACCCCGAACTCATCAAGACCCGCCTCGCCACGCGCGGGGGTGACGCCCATTTGCAAATCGACGCGATCCTCGAGATCGACACCGAGCGCCGCAAGCTGGAGACGCATCTCCAGCATTTGCAGGCCGAGCGCAACCGCATCAGCAAGGAGATTGGCGCGAAGAAAAAAGCGGGCGAGGACACGGGCGAAATCGAGGCGAAGGTGCGCGGTTTCGGCGAGGAGATGACGGATTTGAACAAGCAGGCCGCCGCCGCGGACGAGCGGCAGCGGAATCTGCTTTTGAACGTGCCAAACCTCCCGCACGAGGGAGCACCCGTCGGCGGCGACGCAAGCGCGAACCCCGTGGTGCGCACCTGGGGCGAAAAACCCGCCATCGCAAACCCGCTCGACCATATCAAGCTGGGCGAGAAGCTTGGGCTCTTCGACCTTGAGCGCGCGGCGAAGCTCAGCGGCAGTGGTTTCGTTTGTTTTACAGGCATCGGCGCGCGCCTCCAGAGAGCGCTCATCAATTTCTGCCTCGACCTTCATTCGCGCGAGCACGGTTACACGGAAGTGAGCCCGCCGTTCGTGGTGCGCGCCGATTCGCTGATCGGCACGGGGCAGTTGCCGAAATTCCGTGACCAGCTTTACAAGGTCGAGGGCGAGGATTTGTTTCTCATCCCCACGGCCGAGGTGCCGGTGACGAACCTCCACCGAGAGGAAATCCTGGCCGCGGGCGATTTGCCAAAAAAATTCGTGGCCTACACACCGTGCTTCCGTAGCGAGGCAGGCGCCGCGGGCATCGGCACTCGCGGGATCATCCGCGTGCATCAGTTTGACAAAGTGGAACTGGTGAAAATCACGACACCGGAAAATTCCTTCACGGAACTCGATTCTCTCACCGCCGACGCCGAGAAGGTGCTGCAACTGCTCGGCCTGCATTACCGCGTGATCGAGCTTTGCACCGGCGACATTGGGTTCGGCTCGACGAAGACCTACGATATCGAAGTCTGGGCGCCGGGGCAGAACGCTTACCTCGAAGTTTCGAGCTGCTCGAATTTTGGTGATTTCCAGGCGCGCCGGATGAACCTGAAATACAAGGACGCCGAGGGGAAAAACAAATTCTGCCACACGCTCAACGGCTCCGGGACCGCGATGCCGCGCCTCTACGTGGCGCTGCTCGAAACTTACCAGCAGCCTGATGGCTCGGTGAAAGTCCCCGCTCCGCTTCAAGCGCAGCTCGGCACGGATATCTTGAAATGAAACCGCATGGCACGCGGTAAATGAAAATCGATTTTTCATCACTCGACCCGAAGCGACCCTGTCTCGTGGGCGTCTCGGGCGGGCGGGATTCCGTGGCACTGCTGCACTTGCTTCTCGATACCGGTTTCACACGGCTCATCGTGTGCCACCTCGACCATCGACTGCGCGGGCGCGCGAGCCGCGCGGATGCGGCGTTCGTTGCCAAGCTCGCAAAGCGCCACAACCTCGAAGCCGTGATCGGCAAGGCTGATGTCCGCGGCATTGCGAAAAAAAAGCGTATCTCCATCGAGACCGCCGCGCGCGAGGCCCGCTACGCTTTTTTCGCATCGGTAGCGCGTCGAAAAAAATGCCGCATGATCTTCCTTGCGCATCATGCGGACGACCAGGTGGAGACGTTCCTGTTCAACTTGTTTCGCGGCGCGGGACAGGCAGGCCTCGGCGCGATGCGCGCGGACACATCACGAAAAATCGGAGGAGTAACGCTCCGCATTTTGCGCCCTCTGCTCCCGGTATGGCGCGCGGAAATCGACGGTTACCTCACCGCGCGTGGCTTGAAATACCGCGAAGACGCGACCAACACGACCACCGTCCCGCTCCGCAACCGGATGCGCCACGAAATCATCCCCGCGCTGGAAAATTGGTTCGGGCGCGACATCAGAAAATCCATCCGCCGCACCGCCGAAATCCTCGCCGTTGAACACGACTGGCTCACCCTCCTCACTCCCAAGCCGGGACGCCAGCTTTCCGTCCGCGACCTCCGCAAAATGCCTGCTGCGCAGCAGCGGCGCTTCATCCACGCGTGGCTGAAGCTCATGAGAGTCGGTGACGCGGGTTTCGACGAAATCGAATCCGTTCGTTCGCTGCTGCCTGCCTCCGCAAAAGCGGCAAAGATCAATCTCCCCGGTAACCTGCACGCACACCGCCGCGCCGGCACGATTTTCCTCGAAAAGGGAAAGTGACTTTCTATTGATGCCGCGGCATTGCTTGTATAACATCGCCACCGAATGACCCTCACCGAAAAGCTCCTGATTTTCGCCATCGTGATGCCGGTCATTTTCTGGCTTACCATCGCGCTCGGCCGGTTCCTGAAGCGGGGCACCGGCGTGAAGCTGGGCGCCATGTACAGTCTTTTCAGCGTCGCGATTTCGATTTATCTGCCGCTCAAAATCCTCGGACTGGATACGCACTTCGAATCGTTTGACCTACGGCGCGAACTCCGCGCTGCCACGATTGTGCTGAGCGCGTTTTTTATCACGGCGCTCATCCAGCGCTACATCTGGGAGGGGTATTTCCACAAGAAACGGGGCACGGATATCCCGAAGTTCATCCACGAACTGGTGGCGCTGGTCATCATCGCGCTCGCGCTTACCATTGTCCTCGGCGGCATCTACAAGGAAGGGCAGGCGCTGGCGGGACTGCTCGCGGGATCGGGCCTGGTGGCGATCATCCTCGGTTTCGCGATGCAGGATTTGCTGGGAAACATCATCTCGGGCATCGCGCTCGAGGTGGGCAAACCGTTCAAGCGGGGAGACTGGCTGGTTTACGAAAACCAGCGTGCCGAAGTCATCGAGGTGAACTGGCGCTCGACACGCCTGCGCAACAACGACGACGTCTACCTCGACATTCCCAACAACCTGATTGTCAAACATGCGTTGTTGAACCTCTCGTACCCGAACAAGGTTCACGCCGAGCGCATCCAGGTGGGCATCGATTACAATATCCCGCCCAACGTGGTGCGGGAGGTGCTCAGGCGTGCCGCGATCAACGGTTATTGCGTGCTGCCCAATCCCGTGCCGAAGGTTTTCCTCAAGGATTACGCGGATTCCGCGGTGATTTACGAACTCAAGTTCTGGTTCGACCGGGACGATCAGTACAACGACATCATGGACTCGGTGCGCACCAATATCTGGTACGAGTTGAACCGGAGCGGCATCGGCATCCCGTTCCCCATCCGCACCGTGAAGATCGAGCGCCGCCCGCCCGCGCCGCATTCCCTCGCCCCGCTGGTGCTCGGCACGCTGCGCAAGCAGAAGTTTTTCCAGTGCATGGACGACGCGCAAATCGACCGGATGCTCGCCTCGGCGAAATTGCTCCGCTACGGGCGCGGCGAAAAGTTGATCAACCAGGGGGATGAAGGCGATTCCATGTTTGTCCTCGTAAACGGAACCGTGGACGTGCATGTGAACCACGAGGGGATGCTTACCTATGTCACAACGCTGAAGACGGGCGATTATTTCGGCGAGATGTCGCTCCTTACCGGCGAAAAGCGCAGCGCAACCGTGATCGCGAACAACGATTGCGAAGCGCTCAAGGTGGACAAAACGTCCTTCGCCGAGGTGCTGCTCTCCAACCCCGATCTGCTGCAAAAGCTCAGCGAGATGCTCGCGCGCCGCCGGCTGGAGACCGAGGGAGTGCTGGCCTCGACATCGGAGAAGAAGACCATCGAAACCAAGGAACAGGAATACACCGCAAATTTCCTCGAGAAGCTCTCCTCCTTTTTCAAATTGTGAAAGACGCGGTGACCATCGGCGAATACCTCATCGACCGCCTGCGCGCCCATGGCGTGGGGCACGTCTTCGGCATCCCCGGCGACTACGTGCTCGGGTTTTACGAGATGATGCTCCACAGCGAATTGAAGCTCGTGACCACCTGCGACGAGCAAGGCGCGGGCTTTGCGGCGGACGCCTACGCGCGCGTGCGCGGCCTGGGCGTGGTGTGCGTGACGTATTGCGTGGGCGGGCTGAAAGTCGCGAACACAACGGCGGGCGCCTACGCGGAGAAATCGCCCGTGGTGGTGATCAGCGGCGCCCCGGGGATGAAGGAGCGCGAGCGCAATCCCCTGCTCCATCACAAGGTGCGCGATTTCGATACGCAGAAAAAAGTTTTCGAGCAGCTCACAGTCGCCTCCACGGTGCTTGGCGATCCGCAGATCGCCTTCCAGGAAATCGACCGGGTGCTCAATGCCGCGCTTCGGTACAAACGTCCCGTTTACATCGAGCTCCCGCGCGACATGGTGAACGTGGCCGGCATCGCGCACCACAAGCCCGCGGAGTTGCATGCGCAGAGCGACCCGGACGCCCTGCACGAGG
>DASZPK010000441.1:0-7055 GCA_035550335.1 Chthoniobacteraceae bacterium
ACGGTGAGCGGCAATGTGGTGAGGCCGGGGTTGCCGAGGATTTTGAAAAGTTTCAGGTCCGCATCGCCGACCTGCTCGGGGGTGTAGGAGGCATCGATGGTGTAACTCGTGCCGTCGAGCAGGACGGACGTGCCCAAGTTCACGTGGTTCGCGGTGATGAGGAAGCCGTTGCCGAGATAGACAGCGGAGGCGTCGGTCGAGACATCGGCATTGGTAACTTCGGCAACGTAATTCCACGGGGCGCCGTTGAGGGGCGGGGTGGTGTTGTACGTGTTGTCGGTATCGGTGCCGGTGTCGTAGGGGATGAGAGCGCGCGCGGCGTGGACAAACGCGAACACCGCGAGAAAGGCGGTGACGCGCGCGGTTTTCATAAACAACGTGTTACAGCCCGGATCCCGCTTTGAGGCCGCCGCGCCCCTCGACGATGACATCCTTGTAAGTCGCGCCGCTCGGGATCATGGGGAGCACGTGCTCGGTGTAGGGGACCATGACGTCGAGGACGTAGGTTTCCTTCGAGGCGAGCATGCGCTGGAGCGCGGCCTTGAGGTCGCGCTTATGGAGCACGCGCTCGCACGGCACGCCGAAGCCCTCGCACATCTTCACGTAATCGGGATAGATGCGGGTGAGGTCCTTCGGGTCGCCGAGGAAGGTGTGGCCGCGGTTGCTCTTGTAAAAGCGGTCCTCCCACTGCACGACCATGCCGAGGTGCTGGTTGTTGAGGATGAGCACCTTGGCGGCGATGCCTTCGATGTGGGCGGTGGCGAGTTCCTGCACGTTCATGAGGAACGAGCCGTCTCCATCGATGTCGATGACTTGCTTCTCCGGGTGCGCCACTTTTGCGCCGATGGCGGCGGGGTAGCCGAAGCCCATGGAGCCGAGACCGGCGGAGGTGAGGAAGGTGCGCGGTTTATCGAAGTCGTAGAACTGCCCGGCCCACATCTGGTGCTGGCCGACGCCGGTGGTGATGATGGCCTCGCCTTTCGTGAGTTCCCACAGGAGCTTGATCGCGTATTGCGGCTGGATGGCGTCCTCGGTGTCCTTGAAGCTGAACGGGAACTGCTTTTTCCACGCGAAAATCTTTTCGTACCACGGGGCGTACTTGGTGAAATTCGATTTCACGCGCTTGCAGCCGGCGCGCTCGAGGAGCTGGTTGAGACGGCCGAGGGCGTATTTCACATCGCTCAGGATCGGCAGCTTCACGGGCTTGTTTTTGTTGATCTCGGAATTATCGATATCGATGTGGACGATGGTTCCGTGTTCGGCGAATTTCTCTATCTTGCCAGTTACGCGATCGTCAAAACGCACGCCGATGGCGAGGAGCAGGTCGGCTTCGTTCACGGCGTTGTTCGCGTAAACGGTGCCGTGCATGCCGAGCCATTTGAGCGAGAGCGGGTGGCTCTCCGGGAAACAGCCGATGCCCATGAGCGTGGTGGCCACAGGGATCTGCGTGCGCTCCACGAACTCGAGCAGCTCGGCCGAGGCCTCGCCGGAGATGATGCCGCCGCCGCAGTAGATCATCGGGTTTTTATTCGACTGGATGAGGCCGATCACCTCGTGCAGCGCGACGTCGTCGGCTTCCTTCATCGGGTCGTAACCGCGCAGTTTCACTTCATTCGGGAAGATGGGCTGGGTGGTGGCGAGCTGGATGTTTTTCGGAATGTCGATGAGCACGGGACCCGGGCGACCGGATTGGGCGATGTAAAACGCCTCCTTCACGATGCGCGGGATGTCGTTGATGTTCATCACCAGGTAGTTGTGTTTTACAACCGGCAGCGTCATGCCGAACACGTCGGTCTCCTGGAACGCGCCCTTGCCGATCATCGCCTGCGGGACCTGGCCGGTGATGGCGACGAGCGGGGTGGAATCGAGGAAGGCGTCGGCGATGCCGGTGAGGAGGTTCGTGGCGCCGGGGCCGGAGGTGGCCATGCAGACGCCTGCGCGACCGGTGGCGCGGGCATAGCCCTCGGCGGCGAACACGCCTCCCTGCTCGTGGCGCGGGAGGATGGTGCGGATTTTTTTTGATTTGGTGAGCGCCTGGTGCATCTGCATGCTGGCGCCGCCGGGATAGGCGAAGATGGTGTCCACCCCTTCCCGCTCGAGGCAGGCGACGAGGATTTCAGCGCCGTTCATGACCGGGCCGCGTTCCATGGCCGGTTTCGCTGGTTTCTGTCGGGATTTGGATTGGATGGTTTTCTTGCTCATAAAATTGGAGCCCCGATGTTAGGCGAAAATGGGCGCGGAATCAAGGGCGGGATTCCTGCTGTTTACTCAGGAACGTACAATATTTGGCCCGGCTTGGCCGTGGCAAGAGCCTGGAGAATATCCGGGATGAGCGGATGTATGTCTTCGAACTTGTTTGACGGTGCCCGCAGGATAATGACGCTGAACGAAAGGCTCGCAGTATTTTGCTGGTGGACAAGATTGCCGTCGATGGTGATGAACGCATCGTAATTCCCGGCTATGCGGCGCAACAGGTCTCCGTTTTGAATTCCGGCCCATCCCGCCATTGGAACTGTGACGGCTTCATGCCCGGTCAACTCGCGCGCCAAGCGCTTTGGAAGGCATTCGTCCAGAATGACCTTCATGCAGACGCAGGGATTTCTTCCAGAAGCGCAATAACTTGCTCCCGACTGACGGTTGGAAAATCTTCCAAAAACTCGTCGATGGAATAGCCTCCTTCGAGGCAATCGAGGAGATTGCGCACGGGCACCCGCGTTCCTTTAAAAATAGGAGTGCCGCTTAGAATGCCGGGGTCGCGGATGATGACGTCGCTTTTCATCACCCGAAAATAACACATTCCGCCTACTAGTCGCACCCATTTTTCGCCGCACTCAAAAAGAGCTTACATCGCGCGGGTTTGCGATTTACATTCCAAAACCCCGATGAAGAAAACGCTCACCAAGGACGAGATCGCAGAGACGCTGGAGTCGATCGCGCTGCTCATGGAATTGAAGGGGGAAAACCCGTTCAAGTCGCGCGCCTACACGAACGCGGCGCGGGCGGTGGAGACTTACGCGGGGGATTTCATGCAGATGGCGCGCGACGGCAAGCTGGAGGAAATCGCCGGGATCGGGAAGAGCATCGCGGAGAAATTGACGGTGCTGGTGAAGACAGGGAAGCTGCCGTTTTACGAGGAGCTGAAGGCGGAGTTCCCGGCGTCGTTGTTCGGGTTGTTCGAGTTGCAGGGGTTGGGGGCGAAGAAGATCAAGGTGCTGTATGAGAAGTTGAAGGTCGATTCCATCGAGAAGCTCGAAGTGGAATCCAAGCTGGGGACGGTCGCGGCGCTGCCGGGATTCGGCGAGAAGACCGCGGCGAATATCCTCAAGTCGATCGAGCAGCTCCGCCAGCACGCGGGGGAATTCCGCCTCGGGAGCGTGGCGCACGACGCGGAGAAGATCGCGGACGATTTGCGCGAGCACCCCGATGTGATCCAGGTGGCGGTGGCGGGGAGCTACCGGCGGCGCAAGGAGGTGGTGCACGATCTCGATTTCATCGTCTCGACGCGCGAGCCGGAGGCGGTGTCGGAATTTTTTGTCACACATCCGTTGGTGGAGAGTGTCCAGGCGAAGGGGCCCACGAAGTCGAGCGTGCGGCTGAAGAGCGGGGTGCAGGCGGACATCCGGGTGGTGACGAACGAGCAGTATCCCTTCGCGATCATTTATTTCACGGGGAGCAAGGAGCATAACATTGTGTTACGCGGCCGCGCGCTGCAACGCGGCTGGACGCTGAATGAATACCGGATCGCGCCGGCGGAGACGAAATCGAAAAAGGAGCCCGAGCCGATCCCGAAGGTGCGCGATGAGACGGAATTCTACCAGGCGTTCGGGCTCGATTTCATCCCGCCCGAGCTGCGCGAGGACAAGGGGGAATTCGCGGCGGCGGAGGCGCACGCGTTGCCGGACTTGATCGAATTGGAAAACCTGCGCGGGACTTTTCATAATCACACGACGGCGAGCGACGGGCGCAGTTCGCTGGAGGAGATGGCGGAGGCGGCGCAGGAATTGGGGCTGCAATATCTCGGCATCGCGGACCACAGCAAGAGCTCGTTCCAAGCACATGGGCTGAGCGCGAAGCAACTCGATGAGCAGGTCGCGCAGATCAAAAAGCTCAACGAGTCTTACGAAGGGTTCCGGCTTTTCACGGGGACGGAATGCGATATTTTGAAGGATGGCTCGCTCGATTTCCCCGACGAGGTGCTGGCGCAGCTCGATTACGTGGTGGCTTCCGTGCACGCGGTGTTCAATTTGAGCGAGGCGGAGATGACGAAGCGGATCATCCGCGCGATGTCGAATCCGTATGTGACTTTCTTGGGGCACCTCACGGGCAGGCTGCTGCTGAAGCGCGACGGCTACCCGGTGAACCACGCCGCGGTGATCGACGCCGCGGCGGAGACGGGGACGATCATCGAGCTGAACGCGAACCCGATGCGGCTCGACATGGATTGGCGCTGGTGGCAGCTCGCGAAGGAAAAGGGGGTCAAATGCGCGATCAATCCCGACGCGCACGACACGGAGGGGTTGCAGCATTTGTGGTTCGGCGTGGCTGCGGCGCGCAAAGGGTGGCTCACGCGCAAGGACGTGGTGAACTGCCTCCCGCTCGGAGAAATCGAGCCGGTGCTTGCGGCGAAACGGAAGGCGAAAAAGTAACGGTGATGAATTTTCCAAAGGACATGTTTGTTCATTTCGCAATGGTGCCGGTTCTGGCGGTCATCGTCGCGGCGGAATCCCTCATGGGATCGACCGGCTCGGCGGTCGGTTACGCCACGATGGTGGTCGCCGGGTATTTGCTCGGGTCGATCCCGACGGGCTGGCTCGTGGCGCGCGCGAAGGGCGTGGACATCCGCAAACAAGGGAGCGGGAACATCGGGGCGACGAATGTGTTCCGCACGCTGGGTAAGGGGCCGGGGATTTTTGTGTTTGTTTGCGATGCGTTAAAAGGCGCGGGCGCGGTGTGGGTGGCCATGCAAATTCTTTCGCACCATTCCATTGTGCTGAGCGACGAAGTGTCTCATGAGGGAGGTGGGGTGAGCGAGGTCATCCGGTTCCTGCCGGCGGCGATGGCGGGGATCATCGGCGGCATTGCGGCGATCATCGGGCACAATTTCCCGGTGTGGCTGAATTTCAAGGGAGGCAAAGGGGTGGCGACTTCGCTGGGAGTCGTGATCGGGCTTGCGCCGCAAGCGGCGGCGGTCGCGTTCGCGGTGTGGGTGTTGGTGTTTTTCCTGTCGAGGTATGTGTCGCTCGCCTCGATCATCGCGGCCATTGCGGTGCCGGTCACGATCGCGCTGCGGGAGCACGGCGGGAGCCGGCAGACGCTGCTGGTATTCACGTCGCTGGCGGCGTTCCTGATCGTGGTGCGGCACAAGGAGAATATTAAACGCTTGTTAAACGGAACCGAGAACCGTTTCGGGAAAAAGAAGAAGGATTCGAAAAAATGAGCTTTCAAAAAATCGGCGTGATCGGGGCGGGAGGTTGGGGAACGGCGCTCTCCGTGCTGCTGAGCGAGCGCGGCGTTCCGGTCGCGATCTGGGGATACGACAAGGCGGAAGTCGCGGCCATGGCTGGCGACCGGGAGAACAAGACTTTCCTGCCGGGCGTGAAGCTGCCGGAGAATATCCACCCGACCACGGCGTTTTCAGACGTGGCGGATGCGGATGTGGTGATCATGGTCACGCCGTCGCGGCACCTTGGCGCGGTGGCGCAACAGCTTGCGAAGAGCGGGCTCTCGCAAAGCGCGATCCTGCTTTCGTGCACAAAGGGGATCGAGCAGGGCACGGGGGCGCGCATGAGCGAATTGATCACGGCGGCGTTCCCGCTCAACCGCGTGGCGGTGCTCTCCGGGCCAAGCCACGCGGAGGAAGTCTCGCGAAAAATGCCGACGGCGGTCGTGATCGGCAGCGCGAATACGGACGTGGCGCAGGAGTTGCAGCGGTTTTTTTCGACGAAATTCTTCCGGGCCTACACGAGCGAGGATGTCGCTGGCATCGAGCTGGGCGGGGCGTTGAAAAATATTTTTGCGATCGCTGCGGGGATGAGCGACGGCATGGGCTTCGGCGATAACTCGAAGGCGGCGCTGGTGACGCGCTCGCTGGCGGAGTTGATCCGGCTCGGGACGGCTCTCGGCGGGAAGCGCGAGACGTTCCAGGGCCTGAGCGGCATCGGCGATTTGATGGTGACCTGTTTCAGCCGGCACAGCCGCAACCGCAGTTTCGGCGAGCGGCTCGGGCGCGGGGAATCCGCGGCGGACATCGCGAAATCGATGACGATGGTCGCCGAGGGGGTGCCGAATACGCTCAGCGCCTTCGAGTGCGCGCGGCGGCTCAACCTCGAAACGCCAATCATCGACCAGATGCACGCAATTCTTTACGAAAACAAGCCGCCGCACGAGGCGATGAGGGAGTTGCTCATGCGGGAATTGCGGCCGGAGGAGGACTGAGTGGGAATTTAGGATTTAAGAAGTAAGATTGAAGATTTGGACTAATGGACGATCTTTTTGCACAGGAACTTCCGCCGCGGCGGGAGACGCCGCCGGTTTTTACGGTCACTGAACTCACGCGCTCAATCCGCTCGTATCTTGAAATGGAGATCGGGCAGGTGTGGGTGGAGGGGGAGGTGAGCAATTATCGGAAGCAGCCTTCGGGACACCAGTATTTCACGCTCAAAGATGAGAAGTGCCAGCTCGCGTGCGTGCGGTTTTTTCGTCCGGGGATGCCCACGCTTCGGCAGACGGCGCTCGAGGACGGGATGCATGTGCAGGTGCGCGGGATGCTCACGGTTTACGAGGCGCGCGGGCAATACCAGCTCAACGTGAATCTCGTGCAGGCGGCGGGCGCGGGGCTTTTGCAGGCGAAATTCGAAGCGCTCAAGAAGAAGCTCGAAGCGGAGGGGCTTTTCGACGAGGCGCGCAAGCGAGCGCTGCCGGAATTCCCGGAAGTGATCGGCATCGTGACTTCGCCCACGGGGGCCGCGATCCGCGATATGCTGAACATCCTGCAACGGCGCGCGCCCTGGGTGCGGATCGTGATCAACCCGGTGCGCGTGCAGGGCGAAGGCGCG
>DASZPK010000442.1:0-6238 GCA_035550335.1 Chthoniobacteraceae bacterium
GAGGCCCTGGGCCTCTCCCTTCCCAACAGCTCGGCCCAGCTCGCCATCGGGGCGGAGAAGAAGGAGGACTGCCGCCGGGCCGGCGAGACCGCGCTGGCCCTGGCCAAGGCCGGCATCCGGCCCCGCGATATCCTGACCAGGAAGGCGTTCGAAAACGCCATCACCGTCGCCATCGCCCTCGGCGGCTCGACCAACGCGGTGCTGCACCTCCTGGCCATCGCCCACAGCGCCGGCGTGAAACTGGAGTTGGACGACTTCACGCGCATCGGCAGGCGCGTGCCCGTGCTCGCCGATCTCAAGCCGAGCGGCCGCTATCTCATGTCGGAGCTCGTCGCCATCGGCGGCCAGACCCCGCTCATGAAAATGCTACTCGAGGAAGGCCTCCTGCACGGCGGCGCGCTCACCGTGTCCGGCAAAACCATGAAGGAAAACCTGCGCACGGTGAAGCCGTATCCCGCCGGCCAGAAAATCGTGAGCGGTTTTTCCAACCCGATCAAAAAAGACAGCCACCTCGTCATTTTACGTGGCAATCTCGCGCCCGAAGGCGCGGTCGCGAAAATCACCGGGAAGGAAGGGCTCGTGTTCACCGGCAAGGCCCGCGTGTTCGATGCCGAGGAATTCGCGCTCACCGCGATCCTCGACGGCACCGTGAAAAAAGGCGATGTGATCGTGATCCGCTACGAAGGACCCCGCGGCGGGCCCGGCATGCGCGAGATGCTTTCGCCCACCTCCGCGGTCATGGGCAAGGGCCTCGGCAAGGACGTCGCGCTCATCACGGATGGCCGTTTCTCCGGCGGCAGCCACGGCTTCGTCGTCGGCCACATCACGCCCGAGGCGTATTGCGGCGGCCTGCTCGCGATCGTCCGCAACGGCGACACCATCACCATCGACGCCGAAAAGCGCGCCATCAATCTCGCGCTCCCGAAATCCGAGATCGCCGCGCGCTTCAAAAAATGGAAAGCGCCGCATCCGCGTTACCGCCGAGGCGTTCTCGCGAAATACGCGAAGCTCGTGAGCAGCGCGTCGCAGGGCGCGGTCACCGATAAAACTCTTTGAAACAGATTGTAGGTGGTGCCTCACTTTGGAAAAAGCGCGCGACCGGCAACATTGTGGAGTCCGCTGTCCTCAGCGGAGGCGGTGGGCGTTGCCGGGAAATTCGCGGTGGAGCGCAACTCCTGCGCTGGGGGACAGCGCACGCTACAACATTCGCTGCCGCGTTTTTTCACATTTATGCACAACTCGCAGCCGGAGGCGTTGACATTGTGTCCCCGCGTCTCTAGGTTGCATTGCCTAATATTTTCTCCCAACCCCACCAGTGAACAACGAAGAATACGTCATCGAAATCCTGCTTGAATCAGGCCTCGTCACCAAACCCCAGATCGAACGCGCAAAAGGGGCCGCCATCCGCAACAGGAGCGATGTCATCCAGGAATTGATCGACCAGGGCGCCCTCACGCAGGAGGATGTCTCCCGTTCGCTCGCGGCGCATTCCAGCATGGATTACGTCGACCTGTCGCAGTTGACCGTCACCACCGATGTCACCGCGCAAATCCCGGGCGAAACCGCATGGAAATTCGGCGTGGTGCCCATCGCGCAATCGGAGACCGGCCTCACCGTGGCCATCGGCAACCCGCTCGATTACGAAACCTTCGACACGCTCGGATTTTTGTTGAAGCGCCCGGTCGAATTCGTCTGCACCACTCCGGAGCAGATCAAGGGCGCGCTGATGAAATATTACGGCGACGCCAAGCGCGCCGCCGACGAGATCGCCGGCAAAATCGGCCACGATGTCGATGGAACCGGTGATTCGGTCGTCAGCGGAATCGACCAGGAAGCGGGCGACGACGCCCCCGTCATCAAAATGGTCACCATGCTGCTGCTCGAGGCCTACAAGGCGCGAGCGAGCGATATTCATCTCGAGCCATTGGAAAAACGCTTCCGCATCCGTTTCCGCATCGACGGCGAATTGCACGAGGTGCAGAACCCGCCCAAGAAATTGCAATACGCCATCACCAGCCGCCTCAAGATCATGACCGGCACGATGAGCATCGCGGAAAAGCGCCTTCCGCAGGACGGCCGCATCCAGGTGAAGATCGGCAAAAATTCCATCGACCTTCGCGTATCGACCGTGCCGACGAACCACGGCGAGGGCGTGGTCATGCGTATCCTGGACAAATCGAGCCTCACGCTCGGCCTTCCCGAACTCGGCTTCCTTTCCGACGACCAGGAGGTCTTCGAGCGCCTCCTCACGCTGCCCGACGGCATCATCCTCGTCACGGGGCCCACCGGGTCCGGCAAATCGACCACGCTCTACGCGTGCTTGAATTACATCAACAAGCCCGACCGCAAAATCATCACGGTCGAGGACCCCGTTGAGTATCAAATGAACGGCATCAACCAGGTGCAGGTGAACGCCGACATCGGCATGACTTTCCCCGCCGCCCTGCGCTCGATGCTCCGCCAGGCGCCGAACATCATCATGATCGGTGAAATTCGCGACTTGGAAACGGCGAGCATCGCCATCAACGCCTCGCTCACCGGCCACCTCGTCTTTTCCACGCTCCACACGAACGACGCCCCGAGCGCGGTCGCCCGTCTCGTCGACATCGGCACCCCGCCGTTCCTCGTCTCCAGCTCCGTGCGCGCGATCGTCGCCCAGCGCCTCGTGCGCCGCCTCTGCCCGAAATGCAAGGAACCGTATCATTTGACCGACGCCGAAATGCGCGCCCTGCGGATCGACACCACCCAGGCCTCCTCTGCAAATACCATGCGCGCCAAAGGCTGCGACCAGTGCCGCCACCTCGGTTACAAGGGACGCCTCGGCATTTTTGAAATGTTCCTGGTTAATGACGACGTGCGGTTCATGATCAACGACAAGGCCTCCACGCTCCAGTTGCGTAAAAAGGCGCGCGAGCTCGGCATGCGGACCCTGCGCGAGGACGGCGTGCGCAAGGTGCTCGCCGGGGTCACCACCGCGGAGGAAGTGATTGCCGCCACGATGGCGGATGCCGACTAGCCATGGCATCGATACCGATGGAAGATTTGCTGCGGTTGGTGGTCGAGGAAAAGGCCTCGGATCTCCACCTCTCCGTTGGCGCGCCCCCCGTGCTCCGCATCCGCGGCCAGTTGCTCAAGCTCGAGGTCGAGCCGTTGTTGCCCGAGGACACCGAGGGATACGTGCGCGCCATCACCAGCGACGCCAATTTGCAAAAGCTCAACGAGGTTGGCAGCATCGATTTCGCCATCGCGTTCGGCGAGCGGAAGGACCGTTTCCGCGTGAGCGCCTACCGCCAGCGCGGCCATCTCGCGATGGCCTTGCGCCTCGTCCCGAGCGAATTGATGACCCTCGAGCAGATCGGCCTGCCGCCGGCGGTGCGCTCGCTGCTCGACTTGCCGCGCGGGCTGATCCTCGTCACCGGCCCCACCGGCTCGGGCAAGACGACCACGCTCGCGAGCATGCTCAACGTCATCAACGAGACGAAACGCAGCCATATCATCACGATCGAGGACCCGATCGAATATTTCCACGACCACAAGCGCGGCATCGTGAACCAGCGCGAGATCGGCGTCGATGTCCCCGATTTCGCGGAGGGCCTGCGCCGCGCGTTGCGCCAGGACCCCGATGTCATTCTCGTGGGCGAAATGCGCGACCTCCAGACAATGGAAACCGCGATCACCGCCGCGGAAACCGGCCACCTCGTCTTCTCCACGCTCCACACCACCGGCGCCGCGCGCACCGTGGACCGCATCGTCGACGCCTTCCCCGCCGACAAGCAGGAGCAGATCCGCGTCCAGCTTTCCACGAACCTCAAGGCCGTGATTTCGCAGCTCCTCCTCCCGCGCAAGGACGGCAAGGGGCGCATCGCCGCCTTCGAGTTGATGATCAACACCCCTTCAATCGGCGCGCTCATCCGCGACAACAAAACCTTCCGCATCTCGAGCGACATCCAGACCGGCGCGAAATTCGGGATGGTTTCGCTCGAGGCTTCGCTCGTCGATTTGTACGTCCGCGGCCTCATCACCCACGACGAGGTCATGACCAAGGCACAGGACCCCGAGGGCGCCGCCCAGCTCCTCGAGGCCTACACCGTCACCAAATAACCCCCCACGATTTATGAACTCAAAACAAGTGCTGGACATATTCATCGAACATGGGCTGGTCCAACGCGACCAGGTCGATGACATCCTCCAGGAGATTTCGGTCACCGGCAAAAGCGTGATGCAGGTGCTGATCGATTACGATTTTCTCAACGAGGAGCAGTTCTACCAGGTCATCGCCGATTCGCTGGGCACTGAGTTTGTTGATTTGAAAAATTTCGAGCCGCCGCAGGAACTGTTGCGCATGCTGCCCGCCGGCCTCGCGCGCCTGCACGGGGCGCTCCCGGTCGCGGCGAACGAAGAGGTGATTTCCGTCGCGCTGGTCGATCCGCTCGACTCGAAGATCCCCGAGGATTTGCGCTTTGCGCTCGGCAAGGAAATCCACGTCGTGGTCGCGCCCACCTACCAGATCGAGGACATCATCCGGAAAAATTACGGCACCGATGCTGCCAGCATGGACGAAATCCTTGCGCAATTGGGGGGGGGAGTCGAGTTTGGAGGCGACGATGCGAGCCTCCAGAACGCCGAGGCCGACGCGAACGCCGCGCCGATCATCCGCTATGTCGATCTCGTGCTTTACCAGGCCATCCAGGACCGCGCGAGCGACATCCACTTCGAGCCGTTCGAACACGAGTTCAAGATCCGCTACCGCGTGGACGGCGCGCTTTACGAAATGGCCCCCCCGCCGCGCCACCTCGCCACGCCCGTGATCTCGCGCGTGAAAGTCATGGCGAACCTCAACATCGCCGAGCGCCGCCTCCCGCAGGACGGCCGCATCCAGAAGGTCATCGCCGGCCGCCAGGTCGACCTCCGCGTCTCCACGCTACCCACGCAGTTCGGCGAGAGCGTCGTGCTCCGCGTGCTCGACCGCACCACGGTGAACCTGAATCTCGAGGCGCTCGGGATGCCGGATTACATTTACAATTACATCAACCAGCTCATCCTGCGGCCGAACGGCATCTTCATCGTCACCGGCCCCACCGGCTCGGGCAAGACGACCACGCTTTACGCCTGTTTAAACAAGATCAACACCATCGACTCGAAGCTCCTCACCGCCGAGGACCCCGTGGAATACGACATCGAGGGAATCATCCAGGTGCCGATCAACGAAAACATCGGCCTCAACTTCGCCCGCGTGCTCCGCGCCTTCCTCCGCCAGGACCCCGACCGCATCATGGTGGGTGAGACGCGCGACCTCGAGACGGCGCAGATTTCCATCCAGGCCTCGCTCACGGGCCACCTCGTCTTTTCCACGCTCCACACCAACGACGCCCCCGGCGCCGTGACGCGCCTCATCGACATGGGCGTCGAGCCGTTCATGATTTCCTCCTCGCTCGAGGCCGTGCTCGCCCAGCGTCTCATCCGCAAAATCTGTCCCGACTGCAAGACCGCCTATGAGCCGAGCGAGGCCGTCCTCGCGCAGCTCGGCCTCTCTCCCCACGAAATCGGCGACAAGAATTTCTATTACGGCAAAGGCTGCGATACCTGCAACAACACCGGTTACAAGGGCCGCAAGGGCATCTACGAGCTGCTCGACATCAGCGATCCCATCCGCGACCTCATCAACCAGCGAGCCCCCACCGTCGTGCTTCGGCAGAAAGCCATCGAAATGGGCATGACCACGTTGCGCGCCGACGGCCTGCGCTCGATTTTCGACGGCGAAACCACCATCGAGGAAGTGCTGAAGTACACGTGATTTCCCTCCTTTTTTTGACGGGAAAATCCGTCTGGATGATAAAGAATTCCTATCGACATTTTGCATCTTTGGGATTACTCTCCCTCGGAAAACCTGATCGCCCCCACACAGTCCCCACAGCCCCTCAAACACTATGGCTCGATTCAATTATATAGCATTGGACGCCCGCGGAGTTCAGTCCGCCGGCGTGCTCGAAGCGAATACCTCCAATGAAGTGGTAGCCCACTTGCGCCAATCCGGGTATTTCCCGACGAGCGTGTCGGAGGAAGGCAAAGGCCCCGCGCCCAAGGCCGCCGCGAAGAAAGACAAATCGATCCAGGCCACCGCCAAGCCCATTGCCAAAAGGGGCGCAAAACCCAAGGGCGTCGCGAACAGATCGATCAAGACGAAGACGCTGATGATTTTCACGCGCCAGCTCGCCACGCTCATCGACGCCGGTCTGCC
>DASZPK010000443.1:0-6033 GCA_035550335.1 Chthoniobacteraceae bacterium
TTCCTCGCGGAGGTTTCGAAAACTTTCACCGTCACGGAAAGCGCGGCGCCAGCTCCCGCCCAACCAGGCCAGGTCAGCATGTATCTCGCAGGCAAATGGTACGGCCTCACATGGACACCCGCCCCGGACGCCGACCCGATCGCGCGCCTCGATGTGACCGTGTTGCAGGACAAACTCCTCGCGCCCATTCTCGGGATCGACGACCCGCGCACGAGCAAGCGCATCGATTTCATCGGCGGCATTCGCGGCACGGACGAGCTGGCGCGCATGGTTGATTCGGGGAGGGGATCGGTCGCGTTTTCCATGTACCCGACCACGGTCGCGCAGCTCATGGACATCGCCGACGCCAACCAGATCATGCCGCCGAAAAGCACGTGGTTCGAGCCGAAACTACGCTCGGGATTATTCATCCACACTCTGGATTGACGCGGCGCTTGATATTCCCCGGCGGTGTAGGAATTGCCTTGCATCCAAAGCCGTTCGCGCGCGCGTAAAACAAGGTGTAATGAGACGCCAGTTTTACTTGGAAGCCAAATGTGTTATATTCAGGTAGAAAAGGAAGCCGGTGACGGCTGGAACTGGTTTGGGGTATCGGGGACAAATCAGCGGGCTGGCGCAGGCTCGATATGAAGATCAATCCCCAGATTCTCCGATCCCATCCTCTTCTCTCCCTCATCCCTTTTTTCTCCGCGCGAAAACTCATCTCCGAGTCCGCATTCTCCGAATATCCCAAAGGCACCGTCGTCTACCGCCAGGGCGATCCTTGCGATGCCATTTACCTCATCATCAGCGGGCGATGCGAATCGCGCCGGAGCGACGGCAACGGCGGTGAGGACATCGAGGAGGTTTCGGGCCCGGGTGACACGCTGGGCGACAGCGAGTTTCTCAACCAGGAGCCGTATCGCTCCACGGTAAAGGTGGTCACCGACAGCGTGATGCTTCGCCTTTCCGGGGCGGAATTGCACGAGCTGTTCAAGCGCAAGCCGAGCTTTGCGGGGCGCTTTTCGCAGACGGTGATCAACCGCCTCAAACTGCACCGGCAAACGCGCGACGATTACCCGACCCGGGTGCGCCGGGTGGTTTCGCTCATCAGCCTCGCCGCCCGCAGCGATGATGGGATTGTCGCCCGGCAACTCGCCGCCGCGCTTCACGAGGTATCGCACCATGACGTGCTGCTCGTAAATCTCGAGCCGACCACGGAGCGCGTGGCCCTGAAGGATTGGGACGCAATCGCGCCGAAATTGAATGGCCGCTTCTGCTATCGCGATGAATTGCGAAAAAGCGACAAGGGTTATTTCGAGTTGCGAATGTCCGTGAGCGGGGATGAGCGCGAGCCCGCCTACATGGCGCCGATGCTCAGTCATTTCGGCCAGCATTTTGAATACGTGATCCTGCGCGTAAGCCCGCGCATCTCCACACCCTCGTCGCTCGAATGCATGGTGCAGTCCGACCTCACCTTTGTGATCCTCGAGCCCACGTCGGAGAATCTTTACGAATTCCAGCTCCTGCTGAAACAGCTCCGCGAGAAAAACCACGGCGACGGCTCGCAGATCAAGCCGATCCTCTATCTCGAGCAGGACCTGCCCGCCACGGAATTCAGCGATGCGCTCAAACATATCGGGCACCCGGTGCATTCGTTCGTGCGCGGTTTTCCGCTTGCGGGGACGACCGGAGGCATCGCACGCGCGGGAAATTTTCCAATGCACATCCGCAGCCTCGCGCGCGAGATCGGGCGATGCCGCGTGGGCCTCGCGCTTTCCTCCGGCGGCGCAAAGGGATTGGCACATATCGGCGTGATCCAGATATTGGAGGAAAACGGCATCGAGGTGGACATCGTTGCCGGTTCGAGCATGGGGGCTTATGTCGGCTCGGTCTGGTGCAGCGGTTTCGACGGCCAGGCGTGCGAAAAAATTGCGCGGGAAACCGAGCAGCCATGGGGGCTGCTAAAGCTCATCGAGCCGTCGCTGCCGCCAAGGCAGGGCTTTTTGAAATCCGGGCGCGTGGTGAAGCGGTTGAGGCGCTCGATCGGCGAAGCCCGTTTTTCCGATCTCTCGCGGCCTTTGCGCGTGGTGGCGACTTATCTCGACACGCTCGAGCGCGCGGTTTTCTCATCCGGCGAAGTGGCGCGCGCCGTGGGCGCAAGCATCGCGATCCCCGGCATCTGCGTGCCGGTCACCCTCGACGGCGAGACGTTCATCGACGGCGGCATCGCCGATCCGCTTCCCGTGGATGTGCTGCGTGAGATGGGCATCGAACGCGTGATCGCGGTGAACACCATCCCCACGCCGGAGCGCCTCCGCTATTGCAGCAACCTCGAAAAGGAGCAGAACTATGGCCTCCCGCAGGCGTTCCGCTTTCCGAAATTCCTCAACCGGCACCTGAATTATTTTGCGGATGGAAACATCCTCGACATCATGCTGCGCAGCATCCATGGGGCGCAGACCCGCGTGGCGGAGATGTCGGGGCGCGAGGCCGACCTTGTGCTGCGTCCGCTTGCTTGCGACGTGAAATGGCATGACTTCACGCACCCGCGCAAATATATTGCGCTGGGGCGGCAGGCGGCCGAAGACCTCCTGCCCGAATTGAAAACCCTTGCTAAAGTGGAAGTCCATGATTCGACGAGAATACCAGTGGCAATCCCTGGGAAGTGAGGAAATCCGGGAGCGGCAGGTCGCGTTGCTGCGGCAATATTTGCGCCATACGGTGCTCCCGTTCTCGGCGCATTATCACAAACTTTTCGACGCGCACGGGATCGATGCCGAGTCGTTCAACACGATCGACGATCTCGCAAAAATCCCGTTCACCGCGAAAAACGACCTTCTCGCCACGCCGCAGGAGCCCGACAAAATGCGCGAGTTTTTGCTCGTGCCCGACCCGGAGCTGCTCAAGAAGCGGCCGTCGGTGATTGCACAAGCGCTGCTCACCGGGAGCGGCCCGGCCCGGCGCAAGCTCGAGCGCGAGTTTCGCCCCATCATGCTCACCAGCACCACGGGGCGCTCCTCCGATCCGGTGCCGTTCCTTTACACCCAGCACGACATCGACAACCTCGGCGTCTCCGGCTACCGCGTGATGCGCACCTGCGGGGCGAAACGCGAGATGCGGATGATCAACATGTTCCCGTTCGCGCCGCACCTGGCATTCTGGATCACGCACTATGCGGGCACGGAGTTTGGCGTGTTTGTGCTCAGTTCCGGCGGCGGCAAGGTGATGGGCACCGACGGCTGTCTGCGCCTGATGAAAAAAATCAAGCCCGACGTGATCATCGGCATGCCGACATTCATTTACCACGTGTTGCAGGAGGCGGCGCACGAGGGGATGCAATGCCCCAATCTCAGCAAAGTCGTCCTCGGCGGTGAAAAAGCGCCGGCCGGGATTCGCCGCAAGTTCGAGAAGCTGTTGCACGGGATCGGCGCGGAACAAACGGACATCCTCCGCACCTATGCATTTACGGAGGCAAAGGCCGCGTGGGCCGAGTGCCCTTATCCTGCGGGTGCGGAATCCGGCGGCTATCACACGAGCCCGGACATGGGCATCATCGAGGTCGTCGACCCGCACACCGGCAAGCGGGTGGGCGAGGGGAAGCCCGGGGAGATTGTGTATACGCCGTTAAACGCCCGTGGCAGCGTGGTGCTCCGCTACCGCACGGGCGACGTGATTAGCGGCGGCTTGTTCTACGAGCCGTGCCCCCATTGTGGAAGGCGCGTGCCGCGTCTGGTGGGGGACATCTCGCGCACGTCCGAGATCCGGGAAATGAAGCTCGACAAGCTGAAGGGAACGCTGGTCGACTTCAACGAGCTCGAGCATGTGCTCGACAGTTCCGAACGCGTCGGCACGTGGCAGTTGGAAATCCGCAAGGCGCACGACGACCCTCTCGACGTCGACGAGATCATCCTGCATGTCCAGGCGTTGAACGGCGCCGACCACGCGCAATTGAGCGACGAGCTGCGCGAGCGTTTTGCCATGGCGACCGAGATCCATCCGAACAAGATCGTCTTCCACGATGTACAGGAAATGCGCCGCATGCAGGGGGTGGGCACGCTGATCAAGGAGCAGAAAATCGTCGATAACCGTCCAAAGGCCGCGGCTGATCCCGCGGCGGGAGGGAAGGCATGAAAGAACGGCTGGCGCTCGTGGATGGGGTCCGGACCCCGTTTTGCAAAATGGGCACCAGCCTTGCCACGATGGGCGCGGACGAACTCGGGCGCATCGCGGTAAATGCCCTGCTCACGCGTACAGGCCTCGATCCTGCCCTGGTCGATGAAGTGATTTTCGGCTGTGTGGCGCAGCCCCCGGATGCGGTGAATGTTGCCCGTGTCATCGCGTTGCGGGCGGGCCTTCCACAGTCCGTCCCCGCTGTCACCGTGCACCGCAATTGCGCATCGGGCATGGAGGCGTTTACGACGGCCGCCGAGCGGTTCAATGGGGGGCGCGGCTCCGTGTTCATCGTGGGCGGCGCGGAAAGCATGTCGCAGGTGCCGCTGCTCTTCAAACCCGCGGCCGCCGGCAAATTCGCGCACCTCATGCGGGCGAAATCGCTCTTTCAAAAATTGGGCGCGATGACGGCCTTTCGCCCCGGGGATTTCCAGCCGCGCATCGGGTTGAACCTCGGGCTCACCGATCCTGTCTGCGGCTTGAACATGGGGGAAACCGCCGAGGTGCTCGCGCGCGAGTATGCCATTTCCCGCGAAGCGCAGGATGCCTTTGCGCTGGAATCCCACAAGCGCGCCGCCGCCGCGCACGACAAGCTCGCGGAGGAAATCTGCCCCGTTTACGACCGCGGCAAGGCCATTACCTCGGACAACGGCATCCGCGAAAAGCAGTCGGTGGAAGCGCTGGCCGCGCTGCATCCGGTGTTCGACAAGCGATTCGGGACGGTAACCGCCGGCAATTCCTCGCAAATCACCGACGGCGCGGCCGCTCTGCTCGTCATGGGCGAAGCGAAAGCAGCGGAACTGGGCTTTGAACCGCTCGGTTATCTCACGGCATACGCCTACGCGGGATGCGATCCGAAGCGCATGGGACTGGGCCCGGCGTTTGCGGTTGCGAAAGTGCAACGCGCCTCCGGCCTCACGCTCGAGGATGCCGATATCGTGGAAATCAACGAGGCGTTTGCAGCGCAGGTGATCGCCGCGGAGGCGTTGATGAAGTCGGAGGATTTCGGAAAGTCGATGGGGCTCAACGGCGCCATCGGCCCTATCCCGGCTGAGAAACTCAATGTGAATGGCGGCGCCATCGCGCTGGGGCATCCCGTTGGCGCGACGGGCGCGCGCCTGATTTTGACGGGCCTGAAGGAATTGCGCCGGCGCAGGGGCAAACGCGTCCTGCTCACGCTTTGCGTCGGCGGCGGACAAGGAGCGGCCATCTGGCTGGAACGACCATGAGCACGCAAAACATCCGCCGAACCGACACTGATGGCGTGTGCGTCCTCACGTTCGACCGGGCCAATTCCAGCGCCAATATTTTCGACCGCGACACGCTCCTGGAATTGGGCGCGCACCTCGACGCCATTTCGAAGGAGCGTCCCAAGGGCCTCGTCATTATCAGCGCGAAGCCCGGCATCTTCATTGCCGGCGCCGACCTGAAGACCCTGGCCTCGCTGCCCGCATCGGAATTCAAGGAATACATCCAGCTTGGTCAAACAACGTTTAACAGGCTCGATGACCTGAAAATCCCCACCGTCGCGGCGATCCACGGCGCCTGCGTGGGGGGAGGGTTCGAGCTTGCGCTCGCGTGCGACCACCGCATCGCGACCGACGAGCACGCCACGAAGATCGGCCTGCCCGAGGTGAACCTCGGCATACTCCCGGCATGGGGCGGTTCCACCCGCCTGCCGCGTTTGATAGGCGTGCCGGGCGCGCTCGACGTGATCCTCGGCGGAAAGATCCTCGCGGCGAAACCGGCGCTGAAGCGGGGCATGATCGACCTGATCGCCCCGCGCGAGTATTTGCTCCAGGCCGCGTTGAAAATGGCGCACCAGCACAAATCCCATCACTTTCACACACGCATCCTGCATTCACCTCTCGTGAACAAGGC
>DASZPK010000444.1:0-1779 GCA_035550335.1 Chthoniobacteraceae bacterium
GCCTTGTTAGCAAATGAGGCGGAAGGCTTAAAGGAAAAATGACGAAGCACGAGTTTCGTCATTCCTTTTACGGTCCCGTCTGCGTGGGGGGCGCCATCGGCCTCCACGGCCCCGGCGTACGCGTGCCGGGTAGCGCGGCGGGCGGGGCGCCGGATGCGTTGGGCGCAGGCGGGGGAGGGGGTGTGACTGCCGGTGTCGATGCCGGCTTGGCCGCGCGTTCCGCGGCGGCTGTCGTGCTGATGTCGGCGTCGATTTTTTTGAGGAGCGCCGTGGCGAGGGTTACGGGACTTTCCTTGAGCACGGTCGCAATGATGGTGTGGGCCTGCTCGTATTTGCCCATCGCGCGCAGGATGCTCACCTCGTGGATCGTGACGCGGATGACATCGTCGCTCTCCTTGTAATATTTGCGCGCCTGGTCGAAGGAATCGATTGCGGCCAGAAAATCGTTTTCGCCCGCCTGGAGCTGGCCGAGCGATTCGTAAATGATGCCGCTGTGAAGCTGGCGCGCGAGCGTTTGCAATTTTTTCTCGCCGGCCGCGCGGCCATCCTTGAACCACATGCGCGCCCCTATTCGGTAGGCGGCGAATTCCGCCTCGGGCCTCGGCAGCGAATCGAAATCCCGGTCCTCGACGACCTTGAACGGCCGGTAGAGCGGGTCGCCGATGAAGGTGGTCATCCACGAGAGCGCCTGTTGCGATATGTAAGCGCTTTCGGCGAAGGTGAAACCGTTTTCGAGGCGGTCGTGGAAAATGTCGAGGTTCGGCGTGAGCGCGAGATAGGGTTCGTAAACGTTGCCCAGCACGGCCGCCGCGCCGCGCGCGAGGAGCGGTCCGGCCCAGGATTTATCGGGGTTCTGCACGCTGCTGGCGCTGAAGGAATGGATGTGGCAGGCCACCGCCCCCTTGCTGAACCGGAAGTTCGGGTCGGTGAACGGCCCATAAGCGTTTTCCGCGTACCAGCCGTAATAAAAAGCCGCGTAACGGATCGGGTAGTTGGCTGGGAAAACATCGGGGCCGTTGTCCTGGATCACGGGGATGCCGCTTTTTTTCGCGTCGTCGGCGATGGCGTTGAGCCATTTGTCGCCGATGGCGAAGGCGCCTTCCTTGATGTTGCGCGAATCGATGTACGCAAAACCCCAGAGGCCGTTTTTCTCCGCGTCGAGCGAATCGTCGATCATCCCGCGCACGATCTCCGGCGAGGGGCCGTCGAGCCGGCACACGAGCATGAGCTGGGGCAGGTTGGCGTCGGCGAATGCGGTGAACTTGCGGTAATAGGGATTTTGCAGCGGGCCGGAAATCTGGCGGGTGAAAAACCCGAGACAGGCGAGCTCGGAATCCACGGACGCCTCGTTCTTCCCCATGAGCTCCTGGCGGCCGTCCTTTTTGTCGCCCTCGTAATTGCCCGCGAGCGGCGCGATCTTGAGCGGCATGCCGCGGATGAGTGCGATGAAACGGATGGAATTTTCATCCACCATCGTCTGGCCGTTGGCGACATGCGTCTTCCAGAGGCCGCGCTTGGTGAATTCGGCGCGCAGGGGGCCGGCGATCTCGTTGTCGTATTCGGTGCGGGTGATTTCCTCGGTCACCGCGCAATCGAGGCCCACGAGGTTTGCATCCGGGATGCCGCGTTTCCCGGCGTAATATTTCGCGAGCGCGGGCGAATCGGGATCGTGGGTGTTGAAGACCACGAGCGTGGAATCGGGATCGCTGCGCTTTTGCGCGAAGGCGTGTGAGCCTGCGAAGGCGATCGAGCAGAAGAGGGCGAGGTAAATTCCGGGTC
>DASZPK010000445.1:0-4008 GCA_035550335.1 Chthoniobacteraceae bacterium
CTCGATCCCAGGAACGCTTGGGCGCACGTGGAGCGTGGCTCGATCAAGCAGAACCACGGCGACCTCGCCGGCGCGTACGCAGATTATGACCAGGCGATCGCCCTTAACCCCAGCTACGCCATTGCCTACGGCTATCGCGGTTCCGTCCGCAGGGCAAAAGGCGATCTCGATGGCGCGCTCGCCGACGATAATCGCGACATCGAACTCAATCCCAGGGACGCATGGGGTTACGGCAATCGCGCCTTCGCACGCAAGGACAAGGGCGATCTCGCCGGCGCCGCCGCCGATGCCGCGCGCGCCCGCGAGTTGGACCCCAAGGTTGCCGTGCCGGACATCCCGGCATCCACGGGTCTCGACAGCCACGTGGGCGGGGGAGATGCCCCTGGCCTTAAAACTCCACACTGAAACTGAAAATTTTCACATTTTATTTTATCTGCCGCCCCTCCGCTGCTATTAGTTTCAGTCCACTGTGAAAAACGTCCTCTTCGTATGCACTGGCAATATCTGCCGCAGCCCGATGGCGGAAGGCCTCTTCCGCCAGATCGTGAAGGACCGCGACGATGTCCAGGTCGGCTCCGCAGGCGTCGCCGCCGTGCATGGCCAGCCGCCGAGCCTTCATGCCGTGGAGGTGCTGCGCGGGTGGAGCATCGATATTTCGCGCTACCGCAGCCAGCCGCTCACCGAGGCGCTCGTGGAAAAAGCGACGCATATTTTCGCGATGACGCGCGCCCACCTCGACACGATCACCTCGTTTTTCCCCGAGGCGGCGGAGAAAACTTTCCTCGTATGCGAGTTCATGGACGGCATCGACCCGAACAACGTCGACGTGCCCGACCCCATCGGCTACGGCATCGACGTCTATTTCCGCTGCCGCGATAAAATCAAGGAAGCGCTCCCCTCCATCCTCGCCTTCATCGACCAAACCGACCAGCAACCCGCCATGAGTTCACCCACCTCCACCGCCGTCAAAACCCTCCGCATCGCCATGGGCGCCGACCACGGCGGCGTCGACCTCAAGAAAAAAATCCACTCGCATCTCACCGCGAAGGGTTTTTCCGTGGGCGATTTCGGCACGTTCACGGACGACTCGGTCGATTACCCCGATTTCGCCGAGGCGGTCTGCCGCGATGTGATCGCGAAGCACCACGATTTCGGCATCCTCATTTGTAAGACAGGCATCGGCATGAGCATCGCCGCGAATCGCTACGAGCACATCCGCGCCGCCCTCGTGGAAAACGAGGACGACGCCCGCGTGACCCGCCGCCACAACGACTCGAACGTCCTCTGCCTCGGCGCGAAATCGCTCACCGAGGCGCAGGCGCTCAAGATCGTGGAGGCGTTTCTCCACACGCCGTTCGAGGGCGGGCGCCACGAGCGCCGCGTGCAGAAGCTCGACCACCTCGCCGGCGCGCGCGGTTCCGACAGCGCGCTCGCGAAGGGCGACCCGGAAATTTACGCGGCCATCAGCGCCGAGGAAAAACGCCAGGCCGAGAACATCGAGCTTATCGCCTCGGAGAATTTCGTGAGCCGCGCCATCATGGAAGCGCAGGGTTCGTGCCTCACCAACAAATACGCCGAGGGCTACCCCGGGCGCCGCTGGTACGGCGGATGCGAAAACGTCGATGTCGTCGAGCAGCTCGCCATCGACCGCTGCCGCATGCTTTTCGGCGCGGACCACGTGAACGTCCAGCCCCACAGCGGCAGCCAGGCAAACATGGCCGTCTATTTCAGCGTCCTCCAGCCCGGCGACAAAATTCTGACGATGGACCTCTCCCACGGCGGCCATCTCACCCACGGCAACCGCGCGAATTTCTCCGGCCGCTACTACGAAGTCTCGCACTACGGCGTCAGCAAGGAGACCGAGACCATCGATTACGACGCCCTCGCGAAACACGCGCAGGATTTCAAGCCCAAGATGATCACCGCCGGCGCGAGCGCCTACCCGCGCATCATCGATTTCAAGCGCATGCGCGAGATTGCCGATTCCGTCGGCGCGATGCTTTTCGTGGACATGGCGCACATCGCCGGGCTCGTCGCCGCGGGCGTCCACCCGAGCCCCGTGCAGTACGCCGATTTCACCACCACCACCACGCACAAGAGCCTCCGCGGCCCGCGCGCCGGCCTCATCATGTGCAAGGAAAAATACGCCAAGGGCATCGACAGCCAGGTCTTCCCCGGCATCCAGGGCGGCCCGCTCATGCACGTCATCGCCGCAAAGGCCGTCTGCTTCCACGAGGCGCTCCAGCCCTCCTTCAAGGAATACCAGCGCCAGATCGTCCTCAACGCCAAATCCCTCGCCGCACGCATGGCGAAAAACGGCTACCGCATCGTCAGCGGCGGCACCGACAACCACCTCATGCTCGTCGACCTGCGCCCCAACGGCCTCAACGGAAAAATCGCTTCCGACGTCCTCGACAAAGCCGGCATCACCGTTAACAAAAACGGCATCCCCTTTGACACCGAGAAAATCACCCTCGGCGGCGGCATCCGCATCGGCACGCCCGCCGTCACCACGCGCGGAATGATGGAGGAAACGATGATGGACATCGCCGACCTCATCCACCGCGCGTTGCAAGGCAAGGACAACGCGGCGGAACTCGCGAGCGTCCACGAAGCGGTTCGGGCGCTTACCCGGCAGTATCCGCTGCCCTCTTAAAGCTTAACACTTAAAACTAAGTGTTAAGCTTCAAGTTTTAAGACCAACCGCGCATTTCAAGTTACACTTCGTAAAACACGACTGTCGTCGCGTCTTCTACAAATTCATCCCGCCCGAAACCTCGATCCGCTGCCCGTTGATCCATCGGTTTTCCTCCGAGAGCAGCGACGCAATCATCGGCCCGATATCATCCGGCAGGCCGACTCGCCCCAGCGCCGTCATATCGGCGACGCGCTTGCTGATCTCGGGATTATCGCGCACCATGCCGCCGCTGAAATCGGTCGCAATCGCGCCGGGGGCCACGGTGTTTGCCGCGATGCCGCGCGCGCCGAGCTCCTTCGCCAGGTATCGCGTGAAAACTTCGACCGCGCCTTTCATTGAGGCGTAGGCCGAACTTCCCGGCAGGCTGAAGCGGGCGAGCCCGGAGGAGATATTCACGATGCGCCCGCCGTCATTCATCAGCGGCACGAGCTTTTGCGTGAGGAAAAACACCCCCTTGAAATGGACGTTGCATAACTTGTCAAACTCCTCCTCGGTCGTCTCGAGGATTGGCTTGTGAAGCGCGGTCCCCGCGTTGTTGACGAGATAATCAAATCCCTTCGCGTCCCAATCCGCGAGCGCCTTCCGCACCTCGCCGGCAAACGCATCGAATGCCCCGATGTCGCCGGCATCGAGTTGCAGCGCCACCGCCTTCGCGCCGAGCTCGCCCGCCGCGGCAACGACGTTGCCGGCCTCGGCCTCATTCGAATGGTAGGTAAAGATGGAACTGACGCCCCGTTTCGCGAGGCTGAGGACTGTGTTGCGGCCGAGCCCGCGGCTCCCGCCCGTGATGATGGCTATTTTGTTTGTCATTGTATTAATTGTGTTGTTTGCGGCAAATTTTCTTCCGTTACTGACCTTTCGCTTCCCGGGCCGATTTGGCCCACTGAATCGCATCCGCCCCCGCAGGCACGCGTGCCGGGCTCGACGCCTCGTTTACCACGCGCCATACGGCTTCCGCCACATCCTTTGACTGCGTCACCGGCTCAGTCGAGTTCGCCCATCTCGCCAGGACGCCCTGGAACAATTCCGCGTAAGCGGGCGGTATTTCGCCCATTTTCGCCCGCGCATTTTCCCCAAACTTCGTCCCGGGCGCGCGCCCCGGCAGCACCGTGCACACCCGCACATGGAATTGCTGGAGCTCCAGCGCCAGCGACTCGGAGAACGCATTGACCGCCGCCTTGCTCGCCGTATAAACGGAGAGCAGATGCAGCGGCCTCAACGTCACGCTCGAAGTCACGTTCACGATCACCCCGCTTTTGCGCTCCCGGAACTGCGGCAGCACGGCCTGGATCATCGCCATGGTGCCGAAC
>DASZPK010000446.1:0-4342 GCA_035550335.1 Chthoniobacteraceae bacterium
CTATATCGATGGCCGGCGGCCCGAGAGCGTCACGTTCTCGACACCGCAGATGGATGCCGGGCGGCGCGATTTCACGGTGAACGGGATGTTCTTCGATCCTGTGAAAGGCGAACTCATCGATTTCGTGAATGGCCGTGCCGACCTCGCCGCGGGCATCCTGCGCGCGATCGGCAACGCCGCAGACCGTTTCCGCGAGGACCGGCTGCGCATGCTGCGCGCGGTGCGTTTCGCCGCGGCGTACGGGTTCCAGGTCGAGGAAAAAACGTGGGAGGCATTGCGCGACAACGCGGCTGAGATCAACGCCGTGAGCGCCGAGCGCATCCGCGAGGAACTCATCCGCATTTTCACCTCGCCGAACCGCGTGCGCGGCTTCGACCTGCTCGACCAAAGCGGCCTCATGCAAGCCGTGCTGCCGGAGATCGAAGCGCTCAAGGGCTGCCAGCAGCCGCCGCAGTTTCATCCCGAGGGGGATGTCTTCGTCCACACGCGCATCATGCTCGGCCTGCTCCCGCCCGTGGTTTCCGTCCCCCTGGTCTTTTCCGTCCTTTTTCACGACATCGGCAAGCCCCCCACCTACAGCTACGACGAGGTGGATCAGCGCATCCGTTTCAGCGGCCACGACAAAGTCGGCGCGGACATGACGCGTGCCATCATGGAGCGGCTCCGCTTCTCGCGCGATGAGATCGATGCCACCGTCGAGGCCGTGGACCAGCACATGGTTTTCAAGGACGTGCAAAAAATGCGCGTCTCCAAGCTCAAGCGCTTCATGTCGCGCGCGCACTTCGACGACGAGATGGCGCTGCACCGCGTCGATTGCGCCAGCAGCCACGGCTCCCTCGACAACTACGATTTCCTGCTCCAAAAAAAAGAGGAGTTTTCCAACGAGCCGCTCATCCCGCCGCCGCTCGTGAGCGGCCACGACCTGCTCGGCATGGGCTGGAAGCCCGGCCCCGCCATCGGCCAGATCCTCGAAGCCGTCCAAACGCGCCAGCTCGAGGGAACGCTCGCCACGCGCGACGAGGCGTTGGAGTGGGTGCGCACCGAATTCAAGCCCGGTGAAAAATAGCGCCCGCGTGCGAACCAAGCAGCGCGCGCGGCCTCGATGATGGTAGGGACGACCTCCCGGTCGTCCCAAATTTCTGCCTTTGCATCCAGCGCGTCGCAAACGCCTCAGATCCCTGATCCAAAATTTGGGACGGCCGGGATTCCATCCCCGCCAGTTTTTTTCGAACCGCTTCGCGGTATGCCGCGCCGTGCAACTCCCCGCATTTTCCGTTGGAAAAATAATTCGTCAACAGCGAGACTGATCACCCCATGTCGTCCATCATCGAACACACCGACCCCGTCAACGCCCAAATCCTCGCCGTCTCCGAAGACAAAATCCAGGGCTTCGTGCGGGAGCCGTTCGCGGAAATCGCCGCACGCTCCGGCGTCGAATTGCCGGTGGTCATCGAGCGCATCCGCGCCATGCTCAACGCCGGCATCATCCGCCGCGTGCGCCAGACGCTCATCACCAACAACCTCGCCGACGGCGCGCTCGTCGCGTGGCGCGTGCCCGAGGAAAAGCTGAACAGCGCGTTCGATTTCATGTTCAAGGACGACCCGTTTTCAGGACACATCGTCGTCCGTTCCACCGACGCCCAGACGCCCGGCTCGCAATACCGCCTCTGGACCACGCTCAAAGTCCCCGCCGGCCTCTCGCTCGAGCGGCATTGCGAAGTCCTCATGCGCCACACCGGAGCGGAGAAATTCAAGCTCATGCCCGCGAAAGGCATCTTCGCCCTCGGCGTCGGCCACGTGCGCCGCAAGACGCTTGAGCCCGGCGACAAGGCCGATGTGCCCGCGACCATGCTCACGCCCGGCATCGTGAAATTGAACGAGCTGCAATGGCGCGTCCTCGTCGCCCTCAAGCGCGAATTCACGCCCGATGAAATCGGCCTGCACCCGTGGAAAAAACGCGCCGCCGAAGCCGGCGTGGACGAGGAAACCTTCTATGCGGTCGTTGAGGAACTTGCCGCGCTCAAAATCATGGGCCGCTTCTCCACCTTCCTCGAGCACGTGAAGCCGCTCCAGACCGGCGAGCGTGTCACAAAGTTCAACGCCCTCTTCCACTGGGCCGTGCCCGCCGGGCGCGAAGTCGAGGCCGGCGGCGAAGTCGGCCGCCATTCCTGCATGACCCACGCCTACTGGCGCGAAGGCGGCCCCGAGTTTAACAATGTAAACATCATGGGGGTCTGCCACGGCACCGAAAAGCCCCGCGTCATGGAGCACAAGGCCGCCATCGACCGCCATCTCGCCGCGTGCGGCATCCCGGTGGGCTACACCAGCGTCTTCTGGGGCGGCCGCAGCGAAATCAAGCCCAGCGAGCTCTCCCCCATGGAATACAACGCCTGGATGGAAAAGATGGGCGAGGGCGTGGTGTCTCGCTAAGGTTTGCGGGAGCAAATACGGCGAATCCCCCGTCTAATCGCCATGAAACGCATTTTTTGCCTGTGCATCGCTTTCTTCGCGCTGGTCCGGCTCGCTGATGCCCACGATTACGCGCCCTGGCCCTATTATCTCGCCGGGGCGGATCAGGTCTGCCTCGCGCAAGTGACCTCAGTGGAAGGCAAGAAAGTTACTTTTGCCGTGGCCGAGGTACTCCGGGGAAAGCCTGCCAAGAAACTGGTACTTGTCCCCTATCCAGACGGCGAAACTTATCCGCTGAAGTCGGAATGGCTGCTGGTCTCCTGCCCGACAGGATTCAAAGGCGGCGTCGGCTATGCAATCAAGGGTGATTGCGAGTGGATTCCCGGCGCGGTCACCCGTGCGGGCGGCAAAGTGTTTGTCCCTTGCTCCTTTCCGCTTGCTGTTCCGCTTCCAGATGGAACCGGGACGGACGTACTTCCTGATGGCACAAAGGGGTTGGATCTCGACCACATCAAGCGAATCCTGAAACAGTCCCAAAAGAACCAATGACCATGAAATATGTTTCTTCATTCGTAACAAGTCTGGTTTGCATCATCTCCACGGTTTGCGGCCAGCCGTCCGGCGCTTCACAGACGCTGGCCGTGAAAGTTCCCACGCAATTCCGCGTGACCCGCTCGATCGGCGCGATGGCTGTGAATATCGACACCGGCGACAAGACGTTGGCGGATGTGAAAATCGATGTCGGCTCGGCGATGATCACCGGCGTTCAGTACGAATGGTTTGTTTATCCAAAAGGCTCGCCGCGATCCAAGGCCCGCACCGGGAGCTCTTATCTCGGCGGCACAAATTTCAAAGCGTTTACCTTTGAAGACGTTTTGAGATCAAATGCCAGCGGTGTTCCCTTTCCGAAGCCGGGAGTCACGTACATCGTCGAAATGAAATTGACCGTTTTCGAAACGGATGTCCCGTTTCAGAAGTGGAACTTTACTGATATCGAAAAATACAAGGTGCTCTGGACGCACACCTTGAAAAAGACAGTCGGGCCATAAACCGCGGATGCCAATGACACGGCTCCCGGCGCTCGCGTTGATTTTCGGCATTTGCCTGTTCCGCCCCGGGGTTGTGAGCGCCATGGCGAGGCCGGGATTGAATGATTACGTTTCGAATGCCCTCGTCATCACGCTGGTGCGCGCGCAAACGCCCGACGAAGCGGCGGCGTTCCCTGCGCCCGTGGCAAATCAGCGCGTGATTGTGCAGCAAGTCCTCAAAGGCGTGGAGACGCGCCAGGAATTTCTGTTGCCCGCGGGCTCGTTGAAACCCGGGGCACGCGGCTTGGTGTTGTTTCGATTCAAAGGCGAGTTTTTCGAGTTGTCCCCCACCCGGGACAAACCTGATCCGGAGATCGTGATATGGTCGCTCAAAGACGATGGAATCATCGACATTAAAAATACCCCTCTCGAATACATGAGGGTCGATATCCCATGGAGGGTTGTGAACGACTACGTCGCCACAGCCAGCCCTGAGGAGGTGAATCTCAACGAGCGCGTGACCGAAGCGCTCCTCTTCCCGGAAAAATTCAAGGCGTTCGCCACGGGCAATGCCCGGCGCGCGGCCTATGTGCGTTTTGTTATCGCCGTTCGCGACTTGGGGCGCGATGTGCCGGCGCTGGCGGGCTTCCTCGAATCAGATGACGCAGACACGCGCGCCGCCGCCGAAGCCCGCTTGAAAGCGCTCACCCACGCGGACGTCCCGGAGCCGAAGGACGATTCCCCGGCCGCGCTCGCCGACTGGTCCGCCGCGTGGGCAAAGCAAACGCTCCCCATCCAACCGCCCAAGCTGTCCGATTGGCCAGCCATTCCGGCAAATGCGAAACAGCCGCCCGATGCTTTTCCCAAGGCACTGCTGAAAGCCGTGCAGGATGGGAACCCGGATG
>DASZPK010000447.1:0-4461 GCA_035550335.1 Chthoniobacteraceae bacterium
GAGATCAACGGCATCGGCGGCGGCTATCAGGGCCTCGGCACGAAGACCGTGCTTCCGAGCGAGGCGTTCGCAAAGCTCACCTGCCGCCTCGTGCCCGACCAGCACCCGCCGACGGTCATCGAAAAGGTGAGACAACATTTGCTAAAGCATGTGTCACCATCCGTCCGCATGGAACTCACGAGCGGCCACGGCGGCGAGCCGTATCTCATGGACCCGCATTCGCCCGGCGGCCTCGCTGCACAGCGCGCGCTAAAAAAAACCTTCGGGAGGGACGTGGCGCTCATCCGCGAGGGGGGAAGCATCCCCATCGTGCAGAGTTTCAAAAAAATCCTCGGCGTCGAGACGCTGCTCCTCGGTCTCGCGCTGCCCGATTGCCGCGCGCATTCGCCGAATGAAAACTTCCCCATCGAGAATTTCCGCGCTGGCATCCGTCTCAATCAGGCGCTGCTGGCCGAGCTCAGCTCCTTTTGATGAAGACCGCCTCGCTGACTCTCATCATAGTCCTCGCCATCTTCGCGCGTGCATCCGGACAGGACGCAACGCCATCGCCGACCCCGCATCACAAATACGGCGCGGCGAAAACATCCGGCGACAGCACGCCCACGCCGACCCCGCATCCCACGAAAAAGAAAACGAAAAAGCCAGTTCACACGACTGATTCGGATGACGAAGCGACGCCCACGCCCAAACCCTCTCCGTCACCCGACGAAACCCCGGCAGGCAAACCGACGAAGGAAGGGAGCGCAGCCGATGCCACGATCGACAGCAGCGAACTAGCCGAGTTCAACAAGCAGCCGGAGAAAGTGCGGAAATTGATCGAGTCCGCCCTCGCGCTCACGCGCATGGACCTCACCTATACCTATGGCTCCGCCGACCCCGCAAACGGAGGCATGGATTGCTCCGGATTCATCTACTATGTCCTGCGCGAAAACGGGTTCAACGATGTGCCCCGCGATGCGAGTGAGCAATACATCTGGGTGCGCAAGGCGAAGACCTTTCAAGCGGTATTAAGCATGCGGCAGGACGGCTTCGAATTCGACGACCTGCGCCCCGGCGACCTGCTTTTCTGGGTCGGCACATACGATGTAAAACGCGACCCGCCGGTGAGCCACACGATGATTTACCTCGGCACAGAAAAAGCGACCGGCAAGCCCGTGATGGTCGGCTCGACAGACGGGCGCTCCTACCATGGCAAATCCCGCTGGGGCGTGAGCGTCTTCGACTTCAAAGCAAACACGACAGCGCCCGGCGCCGATCCTCAAAAGAAGACCCGTGCCGTGTTCGTCGGCTACGCCCGCATTCCGAGCATGGCGACCAAATCCCTGTTCCCGCTACCTTGATTACAGCTTCGAGAGGAAACCGCCCAAGGCATTCTTCGCGAGGCTCTCGACTTCGCCTTCGACGCCGCTGCCGTCGCCTTCGATGAGCGCATCAACCTGTCCGGCGATGGCGGGTGGGAGTTTCCCTTTGATGTGATCCAGTACGGCTTGGACGGCGGCTTGCGCCTGGTCCTGGCTGAGGCCTGTTTTTTGAACAACGATATCAACGAGTTTTTGCATGGCGTAGCTCCTTTGTTTGCTATTGTTTGACTATTCCTGGCCGAGCAGAATGTCGAGCATCTTCCGGTGACGGTTCAGAAAACCGCGGGTTATGCGGAAATGATCGGTCTCCTCATAGGCAACCGTACGGATGCCCGCTGCGCCGAATTCGTAAATGGTCGCATCCGGATAGGCGAGGATGATTGGCGAGTGCGTGGCGATGATAAATTGCGAGCCCGCTGCAACCAAATCGTGGATCAGCGTGAGTGCGCTCATCTGCCGCTGCGGCGAAAGCGCCGCCTCCGGCTCGTCGAAAATATAAAGCCCGTTGCCGCGAAGGCGGTTCATCATCATCGAAAAAAATGCCTGGCCGTGCGATTGGTCGTGCAGCCCCGTGGCGCCGTATGACGGGCCGATGGGGCGGTCCGGCGAAGGTATCGCGTCGAGATTTTCAATCTCGGTCGCCACATTATAGAAGCTTTCAGCCCGCAGGAAAAAGCCGTCGGCCGGGTGTCGCGGCTCGCGTTCGAGCACGAGATGTTTGAATAACTCCGAATGCGATTCGCGGGTGCGGAAATAAAAATTCCGGCTCCCGCCCTCGGCATTGAATCCCGCCCGCACCGCGAGTGCTTCGAGGAGCGTTGATTTGCCCGAGCCATTTTCACCGATAAAAAACGTCACGGCGGGATGCAACTTGATCCGGTCGAGCTTCTTCACCGCCGGTATGGCAAAAGGATAGACGCCAAAATCCGCAACTTCATCGCGCCTGAGCCTCAAGGCACGGATGAAGCCGCTGACCGGCAGCGCCTCACTCTTCCGGGGCAGCGCTTTCCTTTTCTTCTTCCTCATCGCTCACAACGGGCGCAATCGCTTGCAACATTTCGTCGTCACGCATGCCGATGAGTTTCACGCCCTGGGCGTTGCGGCCCGTCTCGCGGATTTCGGCCACGCGGGTGCGGACCATCTTGCCCTTGTTCGTGATGAGCATGATCTCGTCCGAATCGCGCACAGTGAGCGCGCCGGCGACGCCGCCGGTTTTTTCAGTGGTCTTCATCGTGATGATGCCCTTGCCGCCGCGCGCCTGGACGCGGTACTCGTCGAACGCGGTGCGCTTGCCGATGCCGTTTTCGCCGGCGACGAGCAGCATCGACTCGGCGTTCACAACGGCGGCGGCGACGACGTAGTCGCCTTCCTCCGGGCGGATGCCCCACACGCCCTCGGTGTTGCGCCCTTGGTCGCGGAGCTCATCCTCGTGGAAGCGGATGCTGATGCCGCCGTGCGTGATGAGCACGATTTCATTCTGGCCGGTGGTGAGCTTGCAATCGATAAGCCGGTCGTCCGCCCCGATCTTGATCGCGATAATGCCCCCCTTGCGGATGTTTTTGAAATCGCCCAGGTTCGATTTTTTCACGGTCCCGCCCTTGGTGGCGAAGGCGATATGGAGGTTTTCGTTCCAGGTTTCCTCGTCGGTCTTTTGCCCCTGGATGCGGATGGTGGCGGCGATTTTCTCCTCGAGGCGCAGCTCGAGGATGTTCGCGATGGAGCGCCCCTTCGACGCACGCGATCCCTCGGGGATCTCAAACACGCGCTCGACGTAGCAGCGTCCGCTCTGCGTGAAAAACATGAGGTAATCGTGCGTCGTCGCGGTGAAAAGATGCTCCACGAAATCGCTGTCCTCCTCGCCTTCGCCCTCACGCGCGGTCATGCCGATGACGCCCTTGCCGCCGCGCTTCTGCGCGCGGTAGGAACTCACGGCGGTGCGCTTGATGAAGCCGTTGTGGGTGATGGTGATGATGCACCCTTCGTTGGCGATCAGGTCCTCGATGCTGATTTCCCCCTCGGCGGGGGCGATCTCGGTGCGGCGCTCGCTGCCGTATTTTTTCTGCAACTCGCGCAGCTCGGCCTTGATGATCGTCAGCACGCGCGCTTCCTTCGCGATGATGTCGAGCAGGTCCTTGATCGTCTCGACCAACGCGTCGTATTCCTTTTTCACACTCTCGCGCTCCAGGCCGGTGAGCTGGTAAAGGCGGAGGTCGAGAATATGGCCGACCTGTTTTTCGGTGAACTTGTATTGGCCGTCCACGAGGCGTGCATCGCTGCGGATGAGAATGCCGAGTCCTTCGACGGTCGCCCGCGACCATGAGAGGGCGATGAGCTTTTCCTTGGCGTCGTCGCGGTCGCGCGAATCGCGGATGATCTTGATGAAATCGTCGAGATTGGCGAGGGCAATGAGGAAGCCTTCGAGTTTTTCCGCCTCGACCTCGGCCTGGTTCAGCAGGAATTTGGTGCGGCGCAGGACGATCTCGCGGCGGTGCTCGATATAGGCGGCGATGGCGTCCTTGAGCGAGAGCATCTTCGGCTTGCCATGGTCGATCGCCAGCATGTTGGCGCTGAATGAAGACTCCAGCGCGGTGTGCTCGTAAAGATTGTTGATGATGACCTTCGGGTTGCCGTCGCGCTTGAGGTCGATGACCACGCGCGTGTCCTCCGCCGATTCGTCACGGACGTCGCTGATGCCCTGGATCACTTTTTCATTCACCAATTCCGCGATGCGTTTCACCAGCTCGGCGCGGTTCACATTATACGGGATTTCCGTGATGATGATCTGCTCGCGCCCGCCCTTGACCTCCGCCACGCCGATGCGCCCGCGCACGCGCACCTGGCCGCGCCCGGTCTCGAAATATTGCTTGATGCCCGCGGAGCCCTGGATCACGCAGCCGGTGGGAAAATCGGGGCCCTTTACGTAAACCATCAGCCCCTCGATCGTAATGTCCGGGTCATCAATCTGCGCGCAGATGCCGTCGATGCATTCGCTCAAATTGTGCGGCGGGATGTTCGTGGCCATGCCGACGGCGATGCCTGTGCCGCCATTGACGAGCAGGTTTGGGAAAGCGGCCGGGAGCACGGTCGGCTCCATGAGGCG
>DASZPK010000448.1:0-1812 GCA_035550335.1 Chthoniobacteraceae bacterium
CGCCGAGAGGTGCGCGCCGAGGTCATACGTCCCGGCATCATTCACCTTCACCGTGTATTTCCACCAGTCGCCGGCATCGGTCCAGCCGACATAAAATCCCGTCTGCTTGAGCTTCTGCCCCTTCGCGTCGTAATGGCTCCCGTCGAACCCGCCGAACCCGATCGCGTCCCCCGTGGTGCGCGCCTTGCCGCCCGGCTTGCCCTTGCCCCGGTGCTGGGTGATGTCCGGCGCGTTATTGGGGGCCACATCGTAATTCTGCGCCTGGATCACGCCGGGAATTTCCTGCGGCTTCCCGCCATAAGGCGTGCCCGTGTAAGCCGGCGCATCCGCCGCCTGGCAAAGCGCGAGGGAGACGAGGAAGGAAGTGGTGAGTGCGAATGTCCTGGAGGGGAAGGGGAGTTTCATATTCTTGGGGTTGCGCATGGACGCGGGAAAACACTGTACATTTTTCCACGCGGCAAACAATAAAAACCGCGCGTGGGTGGTGTCTTAATTTGAAAAGCTTCGCCCACCGGTTGCTGTAGCGTGCGCTGTCCTCAGCGCAGGAACTGCGCGCCGCCACAAAAAATCCGCAGCGGCGTCCAACGCCTCCGCTGGGGACAGCGGACTCTACAACATCTTCCGGGCGGCCTTTTTTCAAATTAAGACACTACCCGCGCGCGCAGGCAGTTTCCGGGGAGGGTAGGCGTCCCGCCTGCCCCGTTCGGCGTCCCGCCGAACGAACGCCCGGAACTGCGCGGCCCCCCGTACACCTCGCGTCGCGCATCACGCGGACGAAGGCAACTCACGATGGAAAGTTCCATTTCCCGTGCGGCGTTTACATTTTGCGTTCCGGCATACTACGGTTGCGAACCTTATTTTGAGAGCGCCCATGCCATCCCCTTCCGCCTCGCTGTCATCGCCCTGCGCGACCGCGGAGTCCGCATCATTGATGCCTCCTGCTCGTCAGTTTGATCCGGCGTTGGCTTTGTACAGCCATTTCAGATCCTTGGGACTCTTACCCGGGGCGAGAAACGCGACAGCCCTCAAATTATCGCCCGTGAAGTACGCAATGATCGTCGTTCGGTCGTCCAATATATAATAACGCGTTGTCCGATAATCACTGCTGCCGAGAGCGCCATCACCCATCTCAAAATACTTGTCGCCGAGAATCCTGGTAATTTGTTGATCGATGCTTTGCGGGGAGTCTTTAGGCGAAAGCTCCTTGAGTAGCGGCATCACCACGCTGGCTTTTCGCGGTTGCGGCGGCGTGTCCTGCGCGACCGCTATGCAGGAAAATAAGAATGCCATCAACATCAACGCAATCGGGGTAGCCACGCGCGACATGCACGGATTTTACTCCGCCACATCAAAAAGCGCAATATCGCCGTCGATGATCGGCGCGCACACGATTTACATCCGCACGCGGGCGCATTACGGTAGCCGCGTTTGAACCCACCAATCCCATTCCGCCTCGCCGCCATCGACATCGACGGCACACTCCTCGGCCCCGATTCCCAAATGAGCGCCGAAAACGCCGAGGCCATCGCCGCCCTGCGCGACCGCGGCGTTCGCATCATCCTCGCCTCCGGCCGCCGTCACGAAAACATGGTGCGCTTCCACGATCGCCTCGGGCTCGATGCCCCGCTCGTCTCCTGCCAGGGCGCGCTCGTGAAGGATGAAAAATCCGGCCGCATCATCCGCCAGCACCCCGTTCCCGCCGCGCTGGCCTCCGAGATCGTCCACGACGGCCTCGCTCGCGGCATGACCATCATCTACTACCAGATGAACGGCATCTACATTTCGCAGCGCAACCGATTCACCGAGCTCTAC
>DASZPK010000449.1:0-5669 GCA_035550335.1 Chthoniobacteraceae bacterium
CGCCGGAGCTGAACGACCGTTTCATCCGCGTGGTGCGCCCCGACGGGTCGGTGCTTTACGTTTCCGACATCCCGAACAACAACAGCTTCGACCCGCGCGACGTGCCGCTCCTGCCCGGGCCGGTGACGAAGGAAACCACCCACAAGGAAATGACAAAGCGCGGCGCAAAGCTGCTGGTGGTAAGCGACCCGACGCCCGTGAACGGGCGCAATTACCTCGTGGAGGTGGGCATTTCCGAGACGCAGATCAACGAGGTGCTCGGGCGATTCGCTACGACGCTCGCGATCGGGCTGCCGGTGTTCGTGGCGATCGCGGTGTTCGGAGGCTACATGCTCGTCGGGCGCGCGCTGGCGCCGGTGCAGGAAATCACCGGCGCGGCGCAGGAAATCACGCTGCACCATCTCGACATGCGCCTGCCGCCGATCAACACGGGCGACGAAATCGAGAAGCTCTCGAACACGCTCAACCAGATGATCGGCCGCCTGCACCGCTCGTTCCAGATGAGCAGCCGTTTCACCGCCGACGCCTCGCACGAGTTGCGCACCCCGCTCACGATCATGCGCGGCGAGCTGGAAAACCTGCTGCTCGACAAAACGACGCCGCCATCGCTCGCGGAAGTCCTCAACAGCCTCTTCGAGGAAACGGAGCGGCTTTCACGCATCGTGGAGGGCTTGCTCGCGCTCTCGCGCCTCGACACGGGCGAGGCGCAGATGCGGCGCACGAAGCTCGACCTTTCCGAACTCGCCTCGACGACCGCCGAGCAGATGTGCCTGCTGGCCGAGGAGAAAAAAATCAACCTCACTTGCAGCACGAACGGGCGCGTTTCCGTCGAAGGCGATCCCTCGAAGCTGAAACAGGTGGTCGTCAACCTCCTCGACAACGCGATCAAATACACCCCCGCCGGCGGCGAAATCCGCGTCTCCGTGGAAAGCAAGGAGGGGCGCGCGCAGTTGCACGTGGCCGACACGGGGCCGGGCATCCCCGACGGTGCGCTCCCGCATGTCTTCGATCGGTTTTACCGGGCCGATGAAGTCCGCTCGCGCGAGGTCGAGGGAACGGGCTTGGGGCTTTCCATTGTCCAATCCATCTGCGCCGCCCACGGGGGAACGATCGCCGTGAAGAACCTCGACAAGGGCGGCTGCTGTTTCACCGTCGAACTCCCATGAACAATCCCAATCCCGCCCTCGAAAACCATCCCGCCGCCGATCCCGCGCCCGCCGCGAACAACGGCGCGCCCCTGGCAAGAAAACGGTCCGCCGCCGGCAAAATCGTCGTCGCGCTCATTCTGCTCTGTATCGCGCGGGGCCTGTGGCATCTTGTTAAAGCATCGTTAAATCCCGTTTCACAAGAAGCGCCCGGCGCCCCCGCTGTCGCCGTGGCGAAGGCCGCACGCCAGGACCTCGCCCGGTATTCCACCCTCACCGCGGAGTTTGTTCCCTACCAGGAGGTCAGCGTGCATGCGAAGGTCGCCGGTTATGTCAAATCGATCGGCGTCGATATAGGCGATCATGTGAAGGAGGGCCAGGTGATGGCCCTGCTCGAGGTCCCCGAATTGAAGGACGAACTGAACAAGGCCTCGGCCGCGCTGCTGACCAGCCAGGCGGAGGTGGGGCGGGCACAGGCGGATTTCGACGATGCGGACCTTGTCTACAAACGCCTGGTCGAAGTGGCGAAGGCGAATCCCAAGCTTATCGCGCAGCAGGACCTCGACAATGCCAGGACGAAGGACGAGTCGGCGCGCAGCGCGCTCGATACCGCGCAACAAAAAGTCCAGGAAAGCCAGGCCGAGGTCGCCAAGGAAAAGACCCTGCTCGATTACTGTTCGATTCCAGCCCCGTTCAACGGCGTGATCACCCATCGCTATGCCGACACGGGGGCGCTGGTCCAGGCCGGCACCTCCTCGAGCACGCAGGCAATGCCGGTCGTGGATGTCGCCGAGGACGACGTGCTGCGCCTCATTTTCCCCGCGCCTGAATCCATCGTGCCGGTGATCCGAGACGGGCTGCCCGTGGAAGTCAGCGTCAACGCGCTCAACCTCACTTTCCCCGGCAAGATCGCTCGCTACGCCGGCAAGGTCGATGTTTCCACGCGCACGATGAGGACGGAGGTGGATGTGCCCAATCCCGACGGGAAATTCACCCCGGGGATGTACGCCGATGTAAAACTTCCCATCGCGGAGCGTAAAAACGTGGTCACCGTTCCAATCCAGGCCCTTTCGACAGGCGACAATCCGACGGTGTTGGTCTTGAACGACAAGGGCGAAATCGAGGAACGCAAGGTCACCGTCGGGATGGAAACCTCCTACAAGGCCGAAATCCTGTCCGGCCTCCGCGAGGGCGAACTGGTGGTCGTTGGAAGCCGCTCCACCTTGCGCCCGGGGCAAAAGGCAACAGGCAAGATTGTGGAAACCCCTTCCGCCGACTGATCCCGATCCCGCCCATGAACATGAATTACATCATCGGAAGCGAAACACTGGGCGCCCTCGCCGCGCTGGAGACCACCGCCGTGGCGAATGCGATTGAGACTTTCGATGTCCGCCTGCGCAACGAGGGCTTTGCGGATTGCAGTCTGCATTGCCGTTTTCCCCAACTCCCTCCCATGGTCGGATACGCCGTCACGATGCGAATCAAGGCTTCCTCACCGCCCGCCAAGGGCCACACCTACCTCGACCGCACCGATTGGTGGGCAAAGCTCGATTCCCTTCTTCTTCCCCATGTCATGGTCATCCAGGACATGGACGACCGCCCCGGTCGCGGCGCATTTGTCGGCGAAGTGCACGCGGCAATCCTGAAGGCGCTCGGGTGTGCCGGGGTGGTGACCAACGGCGCGGTAAGGGACCTGCCCGGCATTGAAAAAACGGGGTTCCAACTTTTTTCAGGGAGCATCGCCGTATCGCATGCCTACGCCCATCTGGTCGAATTTGGCGGTCCCGTGGAAGTCGCGGGGTTGAAGATAAAACCGGGCGATCTTTTGCATGGGGACCAGCACGGCCTCTTGCGCATCCCGTTGGAAATTGCCGAAGCGATCCCGAAGGTCGCCGCCGGTTTGCGCAAGCGGGAAAAAATCATCACTGCGTATTGCAAGTCGAAGGAATTTTCCCCTTCGGGACTGGCCAAAGTCATCGAACAAAGCGCCCCGGATGCCACCAACCCGCCAACCTCCTGACCCCACATGTCCCGTTTTTCCATCCGCTACCCGTATCTCATCATCGTCATCTGCCTGATGGTCACCGTCATCGGCACCACCAGTGTTGTGCGGATGCCGGTCGATCTTTTTCCCTCCATTAAAATTCCGGTCGTGGTGGTGGCCACGTTCTTCAACGGCATGCCCCCCGAGCAAATCGAGACCGACATCACGGGGCGCTTCGAGCGCTTCTTCACTCTCGGCAGCGGCATCGAGCACATCGAGTCCCGCTCGCTCCCCGGCGTGAGCCTCATCAAGATATTCTTCCAGCCGGGCACCGACCCCAATGCCGCGGTCACCACCATCTCGAACCTCGCCATGGCCGACCTGCGCAAACTCCCGCCGGGCACGCTGCCGCCGGTGGTGCTGAAGTTCGACGCCTCCAGCCTCCCCGTCTGCCTCATCACCCTCAAGGGCGAGGGAATGAACGAAACGCAGCTCCGTGACATCGGCCAGTACGCCGTGCGCAACCAGGTCGCAAATGTCCCCGGCGCGTCCGTCCCCCAGCCTTTTGGCGGCCGTTACCGGCAGATCATGGTCTATGTCGATCCCCTCAAGCTCGAGGCGCACCAGCTCAGCGTCATGGATGTCGTGCGCTCGGTGAACGAGGCAAATCTCATCCTTCCCGCGGGCGACGTGAAGATCGGCCCGGTCGATTACAGCCTCTACACGAACAGCCAGCTCAATTCCGTGGACGAAATCAACAATCTCCCCTTGAAAATGGTCAAAGGCGCGCCCGTGATGGTCGCCGATGTCGGCCACGCCGAGGACTCGTCCCAGATCCAGACCAGCATTGTCCGCATCGACGGCCAGCGCTCGGTCTATCTCCCGGTGCTCAAACAGGGCGGAGATGCGAACACCATCGCCGTGGTTGACGGGATCAAGAAGGCCCTCGGCGGCCTTATCGACGTCCCTGAATCGCTCATCGCAAAAGTCGTTTTCGACCAGTCCGTCTTCGTCAGGACCGCCATCGAAAACCTGATTCAGGAAGGCTCCATCGGCCTCGTGCTCACCGGGTTGATGATCCTCATTTTCCTCGGCAGCTTCCGAGCCACCCTGGCCGTCTTCCTTTCCATTCCGCTCTCCGCGCTGGCCACTTTCATCGTCCTTTCGATGGGCGACAACTCCGTCAACGCAATGATCCTTGGAGGCCTCGCGCTCGCATTCTCGCGTCTCATCGACAACTCCGTCGTCGTCCTTGAAAACATCTTCCGTCACATCGAGCTTGGCGAGCCGCCCGAGGTCGCGGCGGAAAAAGGCGGCGCGGAAGTCGCCCTGCCGGTGCTCGCCGCCACGCTCACCACGGCCATTGTCTTTTTCCCGGTCATCTTTCTCTACGGCGTGAGCCGGTTTCTTTTCACCGCGCTTGCACTCTCGGTGGTGATCTCGCTCTTTGCCTCGTTTTTCGTCGCCATGTCCGTGGTGCCGCTCTTTTGCGCGAAACTCATCAAGGGCCACCAGTCCCACAACGCGGGCGCGGGTTCCGCCGCCCCGCCGGCTTCGCTCGGCGGCCGTTTCAATTTCTGGTTCAACAATAAATTCCACGCCTTCCTCGACCGCTTCGACCGCGCTCAGACCGTCGCGCTGGCGCGCCCCGCCACCACGGTCGTCGCCATTCTCGGGCTGTTTGTCATGAGCTTCGCGCTCGCCCCCGCGCTCGGCCTCGCCTATTTCCCGCGCACCGACCCCGGCCAGTTCATGGTCAATCTCAAGGCCCCCACCGGCACCCGCATCGAAATCACCGAGCTGGAGGTCGCGAAGGTGGAGGCCCTCATCCGCAAGGTCGTCGATCCCCACGACCTGCGCCTTATCGCCTCGAACATCGGCTCGACCCCCGGCTTCTCCTCGATCTACACCAGCAACTCCGCCTCGCACACCGCCTTCGTGCAAGTGAGCCTCAATGACGACCACAAGATCGGGAGCTATGAATACATGGACCGCGTGCGCGCCGCGATGAACAAGGAGATGCCCGAACTCGCCGCTTATTTCCAGTCCGGCGGCCTCGTCGATGCCGTGCTCAACCTCGGCCTCCCCGCGCCGATTGACATCCAGGTGAGCGGCTTCAACCAGGACAAGACCTACGCCACCGCCACGGAGATCGCCGCGAAGGTCAAGGCCCTCCCGGGCGTGAGCGACGTGCTCATCCCGCAGGACATCGACGCGCCCGCCTACAAGCTCGACATCGACCGCACCCGCGCCGACGAACTCGGCGTCTCGCAAAAGGAGGTCGTCAGCAACGTGATCACCGCCCTCACCTCCAACGCCATGATCGCCCCGAGCTACTGGGTCGATCCGCGCACCGGCAACGATTACATGCTCACCGTCCAGTACGGCGAAAAGGCCGTGCGTTCCATGAGCGACCTCACGGCCATTCCGGTGCGCTCCACCTCGGCTGTGGACACCGCGCGCCTCGACGCCGTCACAAAGATCGTCCCCGTGAAGGCCCCCACCGAGGTGGACCATTACCAGTTGCAGCGCGTCATCGA
>DASZPK010000450.1:0-1977 GCA_035550335.1 Chthoniobacteraceae bacterium
AGGGCGGTCTTGATCGGCACCGGGTTCGGTTCGATGAACAGGTCGCGGAAGAGAGGGTAAAGGCGCTCGTGGATTTGCTGCGCGAGGTCGAGTTTCTGGACGATCACCGCGTTGACCATCTCCACCACGTCGCGTGGGACAATGTTTGACGCCACGCTGATGACCCCGCGCGCCCCCGCCGCCATGAACGAGAGCGTGATGAAATCGTCGCCGGAGAGGATGCTGAATGCGTCCGGCACCGCTGCGCGCAGCGCGTTCACGCGCTCGATGCTGCCACCCGACTCCTTGATGGCGATGATGTTCGGGCACGCCTCGGCAAGCCGGCGCACGGTCTCGACACCGATCTCGATACCGCAACGCCCCGGGATGCTGTAAAGAATGAGCGGGAGCTTGGTGGCCTCCGCGATGGCCTTGAAATGGCGGAACAATCCTTCCTGCGAGGGTTTGTTGTAATACGGCGCGACGAGCAACGCGGCGTCCGCTCCCACTTTTTCCGCGGCCTGCGTGAGTTCGATGGCCTCGACCGTGGAATTGGAACCTGTGCCGCCGATCACCTTGCAGCGGCCCGCGGCAAACTTCACCGCGAGTTCGATCACGCGGATATGCTCGTCGTGGTCGAGGGTGGGGGATTCGCCCGTGGTGCCGACGGGGACGATGCCCGTGATGCCGTTTTCAATTTGGAACTCAATGAGCTTCCCGAAGGCCGCTTCGTCAACCTGATTGTCGCGAAATGGCGTGACCAACGCTGTAAATGTGCCGTGAAACATGGGTGTAAGGGATAAAAGCATGTACGGAATTGCCCGCCGCGGCAACCTTCCGTTTGCGGATTAGATTTCGATCTTTCCGTCGAACACGAAATCGGCGGGGCCGGTAAGAGTGACATTCCCGTAGCCAGCGGCCGTTTTGTCGAAGCCGACTTGCAGCAGGTCGCCGCCCTTGACGCGGACGCCGATCGGCGGTTGCACGCCATGCAACTCGTGAAGGATGAGCGCGCAGGCCACCACGCCCGTGCCGCAAGCGAGCGTCTCCCCCTCGACCCCGCGCTCGTAGGTGCGGATGGCGATGGTGTTCGAGTCAAGGCGTTTTACAAAGCTTACATTCGTCCCCTTCGGCGCGAAATGCGCGTGGTAACGGATGGCGCTCCCGACCCGCGACACATCCACGGTCTCCAGGTCGTCCACAAAAACGACCGCATGCGGCACGCCGGTATTCACCGAATTCACCTCGGTCTGGGCTCCCAGCACATCGAGCGTTTCATTCAGCCGGAGGTCCCTTGGCGTGCTCATGTTGATCCGGACGAGCTCGCCGGAAAAATCCGCCGTGATGACACCCGCTGGGGTCTCGAAGCTCACGCGCTCCCTCGCGCCCGCGAGCCGGGTCGCATACCTCGCGAAACAGCGCGCGCCGTTGCCGCACATCTCCGCCTCGCCGCCATCGCTGTTGTAATAGCGCATCCGGAAATCCGCGCCGTTCGCGGCGGGCTCCACGAGCAGGAGGCCATCAGCGCCCACGCCCCGGTGGCGGTCGCAGATGCGCTCGATGGTCTTCGCGTCGAGGCGCAGATCGCCCGAGCGATTGTCCATGAGCACGAAATCATTCCCGGCCCCGTTCATTTTCGTAAAATTCAACATCGGGAATCATCTAGCACACGCGGCGCATTTTGTCATCCTGCTCCTCTTTCGCGACTTGCGGTGGCGCCGGTCATGCTCTAAAATACCTGCTTGCGATTGCGTTTCCCCATACCGGCAATTCTATCCGCCATGGCATTGTTTGGCGGGCTGTGCCATGCCGCCGATTTGAACCAGGTCATCCTCGATCAAATTCGGCAGATGCCCACCGGCGGGAAATACTCGGCGACGACTTACGCGACCATCAAGCTCGAGTCCGCCGCGCATTTCGAGTCGGGCAAGTTTTTCATCCTGCCCGATTCGGCGTCTCCGAGCTATTGTTCCGGGGCGACCTATCTGGTGTTCCTGA
>DASZPK010000451.1:0-3234 GCA_035550335.1 Chthoniobacteraceae bacterium
CGCAGGGCATGCTCGACGGTTTCGACGACTTTTGGCGGCGGATGAGCGAGGCCGACCTGGAAATAAACCCACCGGCGCTGCTGGAGCGGTGCGCCGCCGCGTCTGCCGATGACGACGACCTTTGATTTTACAAGGAAGCTGTTGGGGATCACGACCGTGTCCCAATTACGCGTCTCGATGGAGGTCTGGCGCCAGCGTGTGGCGACGACGCGGCCCTCAAGGTCATCGATGCGGATCCAGTCGCCCACGCGGATGACGCGTTCAATTTGGAGGAAAGTGCCGCCGATGATGTTCCCGAGCGAATCCTGGAGCGAAAAGCCGATGACGGCGGTGATGACCGCCGATGTGGCGACGATGCCGCGGAGATCGACGCCGCCCTGCGAGAGCAGCGCGATCGCAATGGTGAGGTAAACCAGCGCCACGAGCAGATCCTGCGCGATATGCGGCGGCTCGAAACGCACCGCGCGCAGCATAATCGCAAACAGGAACACGCTTGTGATATTTACGACCGCCGCGCAAAGCATGAACATCGACGAGCCGCGCACCACGAGGTAAATCCAGTGGCTGTTCGACATCCCGCTGGTGAGCGCCGCAGCCGCGACGAGAAGCCCGATGAAGGAGAGCACGAAAAGCACGAGCGCCGAGCGCACCCGGTTGCGTTCGGCGGGCCTGAAGTGGAACACGACGAAAGCCGCGACGAGAAAGACCAGCACCGCCCAGCCGAAACCGGCATTGATTCCCGATTCCTGCTCGACGTTTTTCCAGAAAGACATCTGGGTGTTTATATCCGCGCCGCACCGCGCAGGTCAATGAAGGATGGCTTCCGTAATGTTACATTTTCGTAACAAACAAGCCGGATAACCCTCAGTATGTTACAATTTTGTAACAAAGGCCCCCTTCAATTGACACGCCCGCGCGGCTTTGATACATGCCGTCGCACCATGGCTGAAGTCAAACTCCACCTCAACGACCTGAACGCGCCGGAACTCATCGCCACCGGCAAGCGCCTCGTCGCCGGCCTCGAAGGCAACGCGCACTTCGCGCAACCCAAGCCGACTGTGGAGGAACTCAAGCAGAAGATTTCCGAACTCGACGCGGCGCAGGAGGAATACCGCAAGCACCGCCTCGAATTGAACGCGCTCAAGACCGAGCGCGACGCCCTCATGGACAGCCTCAAGATGGCGCTCGGCGCCGCCGCCGAATATGTGCAGGAGACCAGCGACGGCGACTCGCAAAAAATCATCTCCGCGGGCTTGTGCGCGGAACGCACATGGCATTTCTGGCCGTTCGGCTCGTTGCCGCAGGTGACCGACCTCGCGGCGAGCATCGGCGAGCAGCCCGGGGAAATCGACCTCGTGTGGGACCGCGTGCGCGGCGCCCAAGGCTACGAAATCAGCTACGCCATCGATGTCACGGGCGAGGGGCCTTGGGAACAATGCGGCGCCACAGCCGATTCGCGCATCACGTTAAAGGATCTCAATCCCCACATCCGCTACTGGTTCCGCGTCCGCGCCATCGGCGACAAGCAGGGCGATTGGAGCGACCCGGTGACCAAGTACACGCGCTGACACGGTGCTCAGAAACGAGGGTTGACCTTGTAAAGGTGCACGAGGAGCGCAGAGCAAATAAAAATCAAGATCATCATCACGATTTGCAGCCACCATGCTCTGCTGATGAAGGCGGTGATGCGCGCGCGTGAATCGACAATCAGCGAAAGCAGTGTCACGACAAACCAGACGAGGGAGAGAGGCTTTCTGTAGAAATCGACGTTGCCGCCGTCCAAGGTGGTGGAAAACACCTCATCGGCGGTTGTCAGGACAGTGAGAATCAACGTAACTCCTTTCCGAGTGATCTTCATCCAATGGTGATTACCAGTCATATTCGTGGGTCCCGCCGTCGCGGTTGAGGAAAGTGGAGGTTTGCTTGATCGTGAGTTTCGCGATGGTGGCGGCGAGGGAATGGGCGGATTGTTCGGGGGTGAGGGGGGCGTTCGGGCCGCCCATTTCGGTCTTCACCCAGCCGGGGGAGATGGCCGCGAAAGTAATGCCGCGTGGCTTGAACTCGGCGGCCATGGCGCGTGTAACCATGTTTAACGCGGCTTTGGAGGCGGAATAGGCGTAGTAGCCGTGGTCGGTCTTGTCGGAGATGGAGCCGGCGCCGGAGGAGATGTTCACGACGCGGGGGTTCTTCGACTTCTCGAGGAGCGGGAGGAAGGCGCGCGTGACGCGGATGACGCCGAGGACGTTTGTCTCGAACGCGGCGCGGAAATAGGCGAGGTCCATCTCCATGATCGATTCGTCGCCCTCCTCGGGGAAGACGGCGGCGTTGTTTACAAGGACGTCGAGGGACGGAATTTGGGCGGCGACCGCTTTTGCGGCGTCGGCCACGGAGGCATCGGAATCGACGTCGAGTTTTACAACCGAAAACAGGCCGGGGTGTTTTGCTTCGAGGGCGCGGAGTTCGGCGGCGGATTCGGATTTGCGGCAGGCGGCGAAGACGCGGTTGCCGTGCGAGGCGAGCTCTTGCGCGAGGGCGAGGCCGATGCCGCGGTTTGCGCCGGTGACTAGAATAGTTTCTGGTTTCATGTTCCTGGTAAATTATGCGGCCGCCCTCGTTTTTAAACGGGGCGGCCGCGATGTTACAGGCTTTTGTTAATAACCGCGCGGGTGACTGGAGTTACATCTTCTGCTGCTGCCAGATGCCGATGATGGCGCCGGTGGGGTCCTCGAAGACGGCGATGCGGCCGACGCCGGGGATGTCCTTCGGTTCGATACAGGCTTTCGCGCCGAGTTTCAGCGCTTTTGCGAGTGTGGCGTCGGTGTTCTCAACCGTGACGTAGGCGACCCACATCGAGCGGCCGCGCTGGGCTTGCATCATGCCGCCGGTAGGAGTGTTGCCGTTGTTAAAGATGGTGTAGGGCATGCCGGGCATGGGCTCGGTCTTCCAGCCGAAGAGCTGGGTGTAAAACTCGCCGGCCTTGGCAGTGTCGGTGGTAATGAGTTCGTTCCACGAGAAGTTGCCGGGGGTCATCGAGTGGCACTCCTTCTCGGCGAGGCTTTCCAGTTTGACGAGGGTGCCTGTCCAGCCGTCGTTATGCGCGTCGCGCGATTCCACGGTTGCGAAGCCTTCGTGCGTGAGGGTGAGCTGCGTGCCGCCCTGGACTTCGACGAGATCGACGGTGACGGTCGTTTCATCGCCGCCGTCGCGCGGGTTGTCGCTCCACGCCCAGGTAAA
>DASZPK010000452.1:0-4461 GCA_035550335.1 Chthoniobacteraceae bacterium
TGCCGGGACAAGTGGGTTCCACAATGGAGTTGTGGAACCAGAACCATTGCCATCATCGCGACTTGGTGGTAAGCGGTCAGGTTCCACCAATGGGCCGGAGATCCAAAAATAAATCGCGCAGCGAGGATGCCCTCGCTTCACCGGAAGCGGCCTCCGCTGCAGCCGTGGATCCGTCCCCGGTGGATACCATCGCCGAGCCACAACACACACAGCCCACCGAACCCGCTACGCCCTGGTGGAAAAACGACTGGCTGATCGCCCTGCTTTTTTTCGCAGCGACCTTCCTCGCCTATTCGCACATATTTAACGGGGCGTTTGTCTGGGACGACGACGCCTACATCTCCCAGAACCCCTGGATGCGCTCGCTGAAAGGCCTGCACAACATCTGGTTCAACCCGACTGGCAGCGGCCACCAATATTATCCCCTGACCTTCACGGTTTTCTGGGCGACCTTCCAAATCTGGAAGCTGAACCCGGTCCCCTATCATTTGATCGACATCGGCTTTCACGCGCTCACTTCGGTGCTGTTGTGGCAGGTGCTGAAGCGGCTCAAGACACCCGGCGCGCTGCTGGCGGGCGCGCTCTTCGCCCTCTACCCGGTGAATGTGATGAGCGCCGGCTGGATGAATGAACTCAAGAACACTTTCTCCGGCTCGCTCGCGTTATTGTCGATCTGGGCTTACATCCGGTTCGAAGGGCTCGGCGTGTATGAAAAGACAGCCCCGGCGCCAAAGCGAAACTGGAACTGGTACACCGCCGCGATCATTCTCTTTCTGCTCGCGATGCTGGCGAAAACCGCGGTCAGTTTCCTTCCCGTGACAGTGCTGCTCCTCGTCTGGTGGAAGCGCGAAAAATTCGGCTGGAAGGAAATCTGGCCCGCGCTCCCGATGGTGGGGGTCGTGGCAGGCATGGGACTGATGACCATCTATTTCGAGAAGCATGTGAGCGGCGCCACCGGCGACGGCTTCAAGCTCAGCTTCCTCGAGCGGCTCATCATCTCCGGGCACTCGTTTTTCTTTTACATCGGCAAAATGCTCCTGCCAGTGCATTTATCGTTTATTTATACAAGGTGGAACATCGATACGCATGACCCCTTCCAGTACCTCTGGCCCCTCGCCGTCGTGGCGGTACTCGCGGGGCTCTGGCTGGCGCGCCGGCGGATCGGCAAGGCGCCATTCGCGGTGGCGGTGCATTTTTACATCAGCACCTCGTTCCTGGTCCTCATGGTCGTGCTCTACCGGATGCGCTACTCCTTCGTGGCAGACCATTGGATTTATTTCGGGTCGATGAGCGTCTTCGCCCTCATGGGTGCGGCGTTTGCAAGGGGGCTCGATTGGCTCGCAAAACGCGGCATTCCCCATGGCCCATGGGCCCAGGGCGCGCTACTCGCCACCCTCGGCGCGATGACCTGGCACCAGTGCTATATGTTCCACGATTTCGAGACGCATGACCCGTTCCAGTACCTCTGGCCCCTCGCGGTAGCGGCGGTGCTCACGGGGCTCTGGCTGGCGCGGCGTTTCATCGACAAGGCGCCATTCGCGGCGGCGATGCTTTTTTACATCAACACCTCGCTGCTCATTTTCATGGTGGTGCTCTACCGGATGCGGTACTCGTTCGTGGCGGACCATTGGATTTATTTCGGGTCGATGAGCGTCTTCGCCCTCATGGGCGCGGCGTTTGCAAGGGGGCTCGATTGGCTCGCGAAACGCGGCATCCCTTACGGCCCCTGGGCCATAGGCGCGCTGCTCGTCACTCTAGGCGCGATGACCTGGCACCAGTGCTATATGTTCCACGATTTCGAGACCCTCTGGAGCTGGACCATCGCCGAAAGCCCCGACTGCTGGATGGCCGAAAACAACCTCGGCAACGCCCTCTCCGAAAACGGTCACGTCAAGGAAGCGCTCGGTCATTTCCAAAAAGCGCTTGCCATCAAGCCGGACTATCCGCTCGCGATGAACAACTACGGCAGCGCCCTCCTGAAACTCAAACGCTACGACGAAGCCGTCGCCCTTTTCAACGCATCCGACAAACTCAAGCCGAACAATCTCGATACCCTCAACAATCTTGGCTACGCATGCCTGGTCCAAAACCATTACGAGGATGCCATTGGCTACTACCGCCGCGCGCTGGCCATCGCCCCGCCCACACCGGACATGCAGGCCGCCGTCAATTCCAAAACCGCACTCGTGCGCAACAACCTTTCGCAGGCGTACCAGCTCGAGGGCCGCTACGTCGAGGCGATTGCTTTCGACCGCGACACGCTGAAGCTTTTTCCCGACGACGCCGTGTGCTACAACCATCTCGCCCGCATGCTGGCCACCTGCCCCGAGTATGTTTCGCGCGATGGCATCCAGGCCGAGGCATACGCCAAACGCGCCATCGCGCTGGAGCCCGGCACGCCGATCCCGTACAACACCCTCGCGGCAGCTTACGCCGAGCAAGGCCGGTTTCACGACGCCATTGCGGCCGATTTGAAAGCCATCGACGTGGCCACCAAGGTCAAAAACTTCCCGCTGGTGAATGCCTTCAAAAAGCACCTCGCGATTTTCGAGCAGAGCAAGCCGCTCCGCGAAAAATAATTTTACCTCCGTTATGTGGTGTTTTTCACCACAAAAAATTCGGCCGTCGTCTTTTAATTAGCCTTGCCAAGACCGCCCAAGCCTCTCACACTCGCGAATCATACGCACCGGCGCCGGATCCCCTTGCAGCAAACATCTGGCGCTTGGGCACACAAATAACCCTGGGAAAAAACTATGATCAAATCCTACCTGAAAACAACATTTGCATTGTCGCTCGCGCTCGCGCTTGGCGGCTTCGCAACTGCCTACGGGCAATACGAGGTGACCGGCACCACCGCCGGCGGCGGCAACGTCGTTACCGGCATGGGGAACCTGCCCCCGCTCGCCACGGATGACGGCAGCGACATCCTCACCGCTGGCGGCAGCGACCACCTGACGCTGATCATCGGGAGCTTTGCCTCCACGGATTTCTTCAATAGCGACTATAGCTCGACCATCACCTTCGGCACGCCGAACGATGTGTTCATCAACAAGGGGACCATCGAGGGCGCCACCGACGAGGAAGAGTCACCCACCTTCGGGGCCGGCGTCGATTTCCTCTCCAACGATTTGCTGCACGATGGCACGCTCGGATCGGAATCGATCTCGAACATCACCTTCGTCAACAACGGCAACATTTTCGGCGCCAATGATTTCGATGACAACGAAGTGGTCGGCAGCGCGGTGAACTTCCTCGCCACCGATAGCATCAATGGCGTGAGTTTCACCAATACCGGACTGATTGAGGGCGCCTCCATCGACGTCTTCGACTCGGGGTTCGCCGGCAGCGCGGTGAATTTCATCACCGAATCCGGCTCGATCTCCAACATCGGCTTCACCAACTCCGGCAACCTGTTTGGCGGCAGTGAAAACGACAGTGCAACCTTCATGGGCAACGCCGTCGTGATCGCCGGGGAAAATGGCGTTTACAACGTCACCATTAATAACCAGCAGAATGGCAACATCGTTGGCGGAAACGAAAATTTCAATTTCGACGATCCCTTCGTTCTCGGGTCGGGCAACGGCCTCATCATCGTGGACTTTAACGATTTCGGCGGATTGGGCGGGGCTATCAACAATGTCTCCGTCAACAACGCCGGCGACATCCTTGGCGGCAATGACAACGAAGCGGGGGATTTCGAGGAGGAAAACGACTTCGCCAGCGCTGTCAGCAACGGCGTCGTCATCGTCGGCCTCGGCCCGGTGAACAATGTCACGATCAACAACACTTCCACCGGCCTGATCCAAGGCGGCAACGAAAGCGACTTCGGCGGCTTCATCGGCAACGGCGCGGTCATCGCGTCCATTAATGACTTCGACGAGATCGACAACAACGGCAACGTCCTCTCCAATGTGAACGTCATGAACGCCGGCCGCATCCTGGGCGGCAATAACAACGATGGCGACGAAGGCGAAGGCGACTTCCAAGGCATGGAAGTCGGCAACGGCCTGGTCATCCTCGGCGGAACCAGCGTGACAAACGTAAACATCGTCAACGTCCAGGGCGGCTCGATCCTCGGCGGCAATAACAACCTCGGGAATGATGAATCGGTCGGAAGCGGCATCGATATTACCACTTGGTTCGGCGGCGTGATCTCCAACGTCTCGATCACCAACAGTGGCAAAATCCAGGGTGGCAGCGGCAATAACGACTCGTTTTTCGTCGGCATGGGCATCGGGATTGACGGGGAGTTCACGAACAATATCACGATCACCAATAACATCGGCGGCTTCATCGCGGGTGGCGACGGCAACTTCGGTGACTCATTCGACACCGGCGCAGGCATCGCAATCAGCGCGGAGAACCTCAACGGGCTCAACATCTCCAACTGGGGCCTTATCCGCGGCGGCAACGATATTTCGGAAGTGGAATCGAATAGCGACGGCGGCGACGGTATCGATA
>DASZPK010000453.1:0-5822 GCA_035550335.1 Chthoniobacteraceae bacterium
TCCCGCTCGCGATCGCGGTGCTGCTTCCCATCATCGTGGTCCGGCTGTCGTCGGATTTCGAGGCGCTGGCGGGGTTGTACGCCATCGGTGTCGTGGGCGCGATCACGGTCAATCTCGGGTCGTGCACCTTCAACCGGAACATCGGCTTCAAGTGGTTTGACCGGGCGCTGTTCGGCATCACGTTTACGATTCTTTTCCTCGTGGAGATCACGCTCGCGCAGACCAAGCACGACGCGCTCTTCTTCGTGATCTGCGTGCTCGGCGTGGGTCTGGGCCTGCGCGCCTACACGCAAAAACTCCAGGGCCTCACCACGGTGACGGTCACGCACGAGGTCGCCGAAATGGTCAATCCCGAGACCATCGCGTCACTGCGCCCGGACTTTCACGAAGGCCAGAAAATCATGGTCGCCGCGCGCGGCATCACGCCTGTGCTCCGCTTCGCGCTCGACGAGGCGCAATTGCGCAAGGCGATGCTCTGCGTCCTTTACGTGAAGGAGATCGCCGTCTACGCGCCGGTCGCGGGGAACATCGTGGGCCGGGCCAAATGGCAGGACGACCCGCACGCCGCCGCGATCATGACGTTGATGCTCAAGATCGGCCAGGAACGCGGCGTCACCGTCGCGCCGGTTTACGCAGTGAGCACCGACCCCTCCTCGACGATCCTCGACCTATCCGCGACGCTCGGCATCGATTACCTGATGCTCGGCGCCTCGCACCGCCTCTCGATGACCAAGCTCCTCAAAGGCAACGTGGTGGAAAAAGTCTCCGCCGGTTTGCCGGAGGAAATCCAGTTGATCATTCACGGGTAAGGCTATTCCAACTGGCTGAGTTGATGCCAAAGCTTGAGCAATGGAATCTGGCTGACACCCGAAAACTGGGCATCCCCAGTCTCGATGACGATCCAATCGCCGTCTTCTTTCTGGCCGATGTCAACGGTGATATAAGGCACCTCGAGCCGCGCAGCTGCCTCGCGCGCCAATGACTCGACAGCGGCTTGCTCGGCCTTGGACAGCTCCTTGAGAGGGTCGTCACCTTCCCAGTAGTACCCCGAACCAACGACACGCCCCTCGTAAATGAAAAGCCGGTACTCGCGCCCTATTGGAAAATCCTCCGCGGATTTCCGCGTATGGCGAAGCCGGACCAATTCGCGCACCACGACACGCCCGCGAGATCGCTGTTTCAAGTCGAGCAGGATGCGCGTCAGTTCCTCCAATTCCGCGAGCGTGTACGCTACGCAGGCTTTCCATCCCCTCGCTTTGCGCGACTGCACGGCGCCCTTGACGAATACCGGCAACCCCACCGAGGCAACCGCCGCGGCGCACTCTTCCACGCCATGAATAATGCACGTTTTGGGGGTCAAACCCAAAAGCCGGCTGTACGCGGCGTCGAACTCCTGCGCCCGCAAATGCTCCGCGGGGTTGTTTAACAATCGTATCCTTTTATCCAACGCGGCGCGGTAAACGTCCTCGTATTTTTCCGGCGCCGGGATGTAGCCGATCCAAATCCCCGGACTTTCCCTGGCCTGCTCGGGCACATGGCACAAGGCGTTCGTCGCGTTTTGGCAAACATCGAAATCCTGGGGGATGTAATACAAACGGCAGCCGGCCAGCCGGGCTGCTTCCGTGGACGCGGCGATGTCACGCGCACTGGAGGAAGGCGTCAATTGGTCCGAGGCTTCGCTGATTACGATCATCGCAAGTTTAACCAGGATTGTACTCGCGCTGTAAACAAAAGCCCATGCTAATAGGCTGGAATTTTGAGCCGCCATGCGCAGACTCACGGCGTCACGATGAAATGGCTTGTCAAACACGCGAATATTCTCGATGAGGAAGCGGACATTCTCATTTGCTCCGCAAATGTGAGCCTGAATTTATCGGGCGGCGTGGGCGGGGCATTGTTGCAGCGCTACGGGCCTAAGTTGCAGGAGGCATTGCATGCGCAGATCGCCGGGCGTTCCCCCCGCGCGGCACAGCGGGGCGAGATCTTCGTCACCCAGTTCCCCGAAATGCCTTGGAAAGCGGTCGTCCACGCGGTGGCAGTGGACGGATGGTATCAGACCACGGAAGACGTGATCCGGGAAATCATCAATCGGGCGATGGAAGTATCCATGGCGATGGGCGCCAAAAAGGTCGCGCTGTCGGCACTGGCGACGGGCTACGGCAACCTGACGCTCGAACGATTCGCCGGGGCCGTGAACAGTGTTTTACAAATCGAATTCGAGCCCATTGAGGATGCGACGATATGCGTGGAAACGAAAGAGCGTGCCGATGAGTTGTCCCAACTCATCCGGCAATCTCACGAACGCGGTGGACCATCCCGCATTTCGCCAGAGCGCTTCGGCTGAAGGCTTTTTCGCATGCCTTCCAAATCGAGTTTGGCCGGTTTTTCCTTGGGGATTTCCAGTTCCGACTGTGGGATGGGTTTCGCAACCACCACGTAGGTTTCCGGTTTGTCAAAACAGCCCCTTGCCTCGTCCAAGGCGGACAAAAGCAAAAAAAATGAAGTTGTAGTAAAACAGATAGCGATGGCGGACAAAATCCTGCGCGGGCGTGATGGCCCCTCCATGGCGCGCATCAATGACCTTGATCCCCATGATGTGTTTGCCGATGCTCCGGCCCCCAAGCAGCCCATTTCCAAGAAATAAGTAAATGATCGAAAGCAGGACAGCCAGCGGCCGGTATGTTTCACCGGTCAAAACACAGAACGCGGTGAGAATGGCAATGTCGATCATGCGGGCCGCGATACGGCGCGGCCAGGTCGCGCGGCGATAATGCAGGCCAGCCACACTGACGATGTTTTCATGCATGGTGCGTCCCCTGCCCGCTTATCTCGCAATGCCTGCCGCGTGTCAATTGCAGGCATGCGCAGCCCGAGCGCCGGCCATCAGGTTCACTTTCCACTTTGACTTGACCCGGTTTATTTTAAACATTTGCGCGTTGTGCCGCAGGAAATCGTAACTTCCATTCCGCAAAAGAAATCATTTTCATCCATCCTGCTCTGGGCGGCGCTGATCGCCTGCCTGTATCTCCCCACGCTGGCGACGCCGTTCGATTTCATCGATGACGGGAACCTGGTGTATCCCTCGCATTCGGGCTCGCTCGCGGGGGATGTGAAATATTACTGGCAGCAGGTGGTGGCGAATTACGAGGACCTCGGGCCGTTCCGCCCGACGCTCTGGGCGCATTGGCGCGTGGAGGCTGAGTTGTTCAATGCGAACCCGCTCACATGGCGCGCGGCGCGTCTATTTTTCACGTTCCTCGCGGCGGCGGCGTTCCTGTCGCTCATGGTGGAACTGCGCTTCGCTTGGCCGGCGGCGATTTTGACAACGGCGCTGGCGATGTGGAACCCGTTCCGCAATGAAATCTGGACGAGCCTCACGCTCTCCGAGGGCGTGGCGATGCCGTATGCGATCGTAGCCCTCATCTGCGCGCTGCGCGCCGCGCGGAGCGAAAAGCCGTGGCGATGGGACATCGCCGGGCTGCTCTGCATGCTCGTGGCGCTCGGGTGCAAGAACACCTTCGCCGCGGCGCTGCCCGCGCAATTATTTTTCCGCGTCTCGCCGGACGGGCGCAACGTGATTGCCGGCGTGCGCAAGCATTGGCTGCACGCCTTTGTCCTCGGGTGCGCGCTGCTGCTGCCGGTGGGACATTACCTTTATTTCGTGAGCCACTGGCACGCGGGGCAGTACGAGGGGGGCGACAAGTGGAAGCAATTCAAGGAAATGCTCGGCGTGGAAAAAGGGGCTGTGAGCATTGATTTCATGGCTGCGGGCTACATCCTCACGCTCGTGGCCGTGTTCGCCAGCGGCTCGGGCCGCGGTTGCGCACGCAAGGTTTGGAATGAATTCCGCGCGCCGCTCATCGCGGGGGCGATGCTGCTGGTTTTCGGCGTCGGGATTTATTTGAAGATCGTCGGCGTCTCAGGACGCTACGCGATGCCGGCGGTGTGGGGGCTGGACATGTGGATCGGCATTTTGCTGACGTTGCTCGCGGCGATCCCATGGCGCGATGCGTGGAAACGGATCGCGGCAGTGGCGCTCTGCGCGGGGCTGGTCGCCGTGGCGGTCTCAAACCTCGGCCGGCAAAATAAATTCGCCGCGCGCGCGAGGCTGCTCTGGCAGGTCGTCCACTATGTCGAGGCGGCCCCGCCCGCGGAAAAATCCATCGCGTGGGTCGCGCAGCCGGACGACATCCAGGAGGGCATCCATATCTACTGGCATCTCGACGCGCGCGGTTATCCGCAGGATTTCTCGCTTTTCACGACCGACGGCACTCCCCGCCCCCACCACGAATTGCCCCCGAACAACGAGCCGCTCGAATTCGCCCTCACCCCCGGCAACACAACCGTGCCGCTCCCCGGCAAATGGGATGAGGTCCGCACGTTTGCGCAGCCCTATTGGTTCGGCAAACGCAGTTTTACATGTGTTTACTGGCGCAAGGAGGCGGAATGATGCCGCGCCGTTTCGCCATTCATGCTTCGTCATTTTTTCGTCATTATTTACCATGACATTTCCGCCCGCCACTTGATTAAATCAGCCATGCCAGAAATCACCGAACAACAGGTGCGCGAGCGCCTTTCCACCGTCAAATACCCCGGCTTCAGCCGCGACATCGTCTCCTTCGGGATCATCAAGGGCATCCGGGTCGAAGGGGCGGATGTCACCGTGCAGATGGCGATTGCCACGGCGGACGCCAATGTGCCACGCAGCATCAAGCAGGAGGGCGAGGCTGCGTTGGCCGCCATTCCCGGCATCGGGAATTACCGTATAAACATTGATATACAGGCCCCCGCGCAGCAGCCCGCGGGCATGGGTGCGACGGCGATCCCGGGCATCAAGCACATCATCGCCGTGGCAAGCGGCAAGGGTGGCGTGGGAAAATCGACCGTCGCCGCGAACCTCGCCGTGGCGCCCCGGCAGACAGGGGCGACCGTGGGCCTGTGCGACTGCGACCTTTACGGCCCGAGCATCGGGCTGATGTTCAACGTGCGGGAGCGTCCGATGGTGACCGAGGAGAATCGCATCATCCCCATCGAGCGCTGCGACCTGAAGCTGATGTCGATGAGTTTCCTGCTCGACGACGACTCGCCGGCGATCCTCCGCGGGCCGATGGTCACGAAATACACGCAGCAGTTTTTGCGCTGGGTGGAGTGGGGCGAACTTGATTTTCTCGTGCTCGACCTTCCGCCCGGCACCGGAGACATCCAGCTCACCATCGTGCAGACCGTGGCGCTCGGGGGCGCGGTGATCGTGACCACGCCGCAGGACATCGCACTGCTGGATGCCAAGAAGGGCCTCAACGCGTTCGAGAAGGTGCAGGTGCCGGTGCTCGGCATCATCGAGAACATGGCGACGCACGTGTGTTCCAACTGCGGCCACGAGGAACACGTGTTCGGTGAAGGCGGCGGCGCGCGCATGGCCGAGCAGTACGACGTGCCGTTGCTGGGTTCGCTGCCGCTGGACATCCGCATCCGCGAGCAGGCCGACGGCGGCAATCCGACCGTCGCGGCGATGCCGGACTCCGACCTCGCGCTGCGTTATCGCGACATCGCACGCAACACCGCGGCGCGCCTGTCGCTGCAGGCCGAGCGCGACATGACCGGCGTGCCGAACATCCGCGTCGTCGATGACTGAAGCCGCCGCGTCGTCCAAACGCGTGCTATGCCTGTGCGGCAGCCTGCGACGGGTTTCCGCCAATCGTGCTGCGCTGGAAGCCGCGCAGGCGTTGGCGCCGGCGCTGTTGCGGCTCGAAATCCATCGAGGCATGGACGCGTTGCCGCCATTCAGCCCCGACCTCGAAATCGATCCGCTTCCACAACCGGTG
>DASZPK010000454.1:0-2241 GCA_035550335.1 Chthoniobacteraceae bacterium
ATACGCGGCAGGTGTTTGGCTGGCCGAAATAGCCTGCCAAAAAATGGGCCCAGTAGGATTCGAACCTACAACCAAGGGATTATGAGTCCCCTGCTCTAACCGTTGAGCTATAGGCCCAAGTCATTGATCGGAAGTTACTAACGCAATAAATCGCGGCGCGGATTTGAGCCCCCGATTCGGGCTTACCTTGGACTGGCCAGAGCATCCGGGCAAGCAGATTAAGCGGCTTCCGCACGGGATCCTTTTGCCACCGAGCCCTTTTTTTGCAAGCATGAGTCGCATGATTTGGCTACCGTTTGGTATTGTCCCGATTGTCGCTTGGCTTGCAATGCGGTGGATCCTGAACCGGGAGACAACCGACTCCGACACTTATTACGAACGCCACGCTTCCGAAACTGATGCTGCGCCTGCCAATATCCTGGAGGCTAAAGCGGAAATGATGCGCCAGCAGGTCATTTCAAAAATCCATTGGGGAGCGAGTGACCAGGAAGTTTACGAGTGGTTGCAGGAGCGCCACCGAATTACCGGCCGGGATGCTGACGAGTTACTGGCGCAAGCCCATCGCGCCAAGCGAAAGGCCGTGCGGGCGAAAGCTTTCGTCATGCTCGTGATTTCAGGCTGCGGCATGTTGCTCGGCGGCGGTTTTATCGGCATGTTGTTTTGGGCGCAGCGCGTGGTCTGGTTTGGGACAGCCCCGGGATTCGCTATTATCATCGGTTTGGTAAGCGCCGTTACTTTCATTCGCAATTTGTTGCTCCTGCTCAGCGGAAAGCAGGAGGGCTCGGTCGATTGAGCGGCTAGGCTGCGGCAGGCAAAACCCTCCATTTTTCATCCATCCTGTCGGGTGGATCCTCATAATCACAGGTTTGGCAACAATCCTGCTTTATCAAAATTGACGAAGCCTTCCGTATACGGCGGGGGTCTTCGGTTTATTTTATTTATGACCATTACAGAAACGATTCCTGCTGCCGCGGTGGAGGGGCCATCGGAAGCCACCTACCGCAGCATCGTGGAGCATGCCATCGAGGGGATTTTCCAGACGACTCCCGATGGACGCTACCTGCTCGCGAACCCCGCCCTCGCGGAAATCTACGGCTATGCCTCGGTAGATGAGCTGAAGGGGAATGTGAAGGAGATCGCCCGGCAGCTTTATGTGGACCCGGAACGGCGCTCGGAATTCATCCGGCAGATGGACGAGAAGGACGCGGTGTGGGGGTTTGAATCGCCGATTTATCGCAAGGATGGAAGCGTCATTTGGATTTCGGAAAATGTGCGCGTGATCCGCGATGCCGAGGGACGCGTGCTTTATTACGAGGGAACCGTGGAGGACATCACCGAGCGCAAACGCGCGGAGGAGGAGTTGGTGCGCGCGAAGACCGCCGCCGAGGAGGCGAACCGCTCGAAGAGCCAGTTCCTCGCAAACATGAGCCACGAGTTGCGCACACCGCTGAACGCGATCATCGGCTACAGCGAGCTTTTGCGCGAGGAGGCGGAGGATTCGGGGCTGCCGAATTTCGTGGGGGACCTGAAGAAAATCGAGAAGGCCGGGAAGCATTTGCTGGAGCTGATCAACGGCGTGCTCGACATCGCGAAGATCGAGGCGGGCAAAATGGAAATCCACGCCGAGACATTCGACATCGCGGCGATGATTCACGACGTTGGGACGACCGTCACGCCGGTGGTGGAAAAGAAGGGCAACCGCTTCGAGCTCAAGTGCGTGAACGAACTCGGGCTGATGCATACGGATTTGACCAAGGTCCGCCAGAGCCTTTTCAACCTGCTCGGAAACGCCGGCAAGTTTACCGAAAACGGCATGGTCCGCCTCGAGGCGGAGCGCGTCACGGAGAATGGCGCGGATTGGATTTATTTCCGGGTGCAGGACTCGGGCGTGGGGATGACGCCGGACCAGACGGCAAAAATCTTCGAGGCTTTCACGCAGGCGGACGCGTCCACCACCCGGAAATTCGGCGGCACAGGCCTCGGCCTGGCGATCACGCGGGAGTTCAGCCGCATGATGGGCGGCGAGACGATGGTGGAGAGCGTGCTGGGGCGCGGATCGGTTTTCACGCTTCGCCTCCCGGCGGAGATATCCGACACGGGTGCGGTTGGGGAAACCGCCGAACCCGAGCAAGTCCGCGACCCGGAGACGGAACTTTCCGAGGACCATCCGCTGGTACTTCTCATCGACGACGACGTCACCATCCACGATCTTGTAAAACGTTTTTTGCACAAGGAAGGCTT
>DASZPK010000455.1:0-5326 GCA_035550335.1 Chthoniobacteraceae bacterium
CTCCCGTGGCCTGCGCAGACTTCGCTGCGCCATCTTCTCACGGGCGCGGATACGCTCCAGCGCTTCCCGGTGGCGGGGCTTCCGTTTTCACTCGTGAATAATTACGGGCCCACCGAATGCGCCGTGGTGGCGACCTCCGGCGTGGTCGCGGGCGGCACGGGCCACGGCCTTCCCTCGATCGGTTTCCCTATCGACCATGTCACGGTGCGGATTTTGGACGAGCAGCTTCGCGATGTCGCCGCCGGGGAAACGGGCGAGATTTACATCGGCGGCGCTGGAGTGGCGCGCGGGTACCGCAACCGGCCCGCGCTGACCGTGAAGCGTTTCATCGCCGATCCCTCCGGCGCGGAGGGGGGGCGTTTGTATGGCACCGGGGACCTCGGCTATTTCCTGCCCGGGGGCGAGATCATGTTCGCCGGGCGCATCGACGACCAGGTGAAGATTCGCGGCCACCGCATCGAGCTCAACGAGATCAACGTCGTTTTGAACGAACATCTCTCGGTGCAGGCGAGCGTCGTGATTGCGCGCGAGGATGTTCCCGGCGACAAACGGCTCGTCGCTTATGTCGTCCCCGCCGCGGGTGTCGCGCGCGATGAAGCCGGCGTGCGCGAACTCGTCCGGCGGCGTTTGCCCGATTACATGGAGCCCTCCGCGTTTGTGTGGATGGATGCGCTGCCGCTCACGCCGAATGGAAAAGTGGACCGCGCCGCGCTGCCTGCGCCAAACGCCGATGCGCGCCGCGAAGGCGGGTTTGTCGAGCCAGCCACGCCGCTCGAGGAAGGCATCGCGAAAATCATCGCCGAAACGCTCGGCGTGCCGCGCGTGAGCATGGCGGACGATTTCTTCGCGCTCGGCGGGCACTCGCTGCTCGGCGCGCAGGTGGTCGCGCGCGTGCGCGAGGTGTTCGGCGTGGAGTTGCAGTTGCTCGATGTGTTCGACGCGCCGACCGCGGCGGAGCTTTCGCAAAAAGTGGAGGAGGCCATCACGAGCCGGCTCGATGCGATGACGGATGAGGAAATCAACGCCGCTCTCAGCGCTTCGCGATGAGCGCGAAATCCGACTCCAGCCTGAGCCTGGTCCGGTTGCTCGACCCCAAGGTCCTTGCCGACCCGTATCCGCTTTATCACCGGCTGCAATCGGAGTCGCCGGTGCATTGGGACCGTTTCCTGCACTCGTGGGTGGTGACACGCTACACGGATGTTTTAAAAGTGTTGCACACCTTCTCCGCAGATCGCACGCCGAACCCCGAGCAACTCACGGCGATGAACCTCTCCGCGCTCAACCCGATCGCGAAGGTGATGGTAAAACAAATGTTGTTCCTGGACGCGCCGGACCATACGCGGTTGCGCGGCCTCGCGTCGGTGGCGTTCACACCGCGGCGCGTGGAGGTTTTGCGCGGGCACATCCAGCGGATCGCGGATGACCTGCTCGACAAGGCGCAGGCTCGCGGGGGGATGGATGTCATCGCCGATTTCGCCGCGCCGCTGCCGGCCATCGTGACCGCGGGAATGCTCGGCGTGCCGGCGGAGGACCACGCGAATTTAAAAAAGTGGTCGGCCGATTTTGCGGAGATGCTCGGCAATTTCCAGCACAACCCCGACCGCATCCCGCGCGTGCTCGAGAGCACGAACAATCTCACCTCGTATTTCAAGACCGCCATCGCGCAGACGCGCGAGAACCCACGCGAGGGGCTCATCCATTCGTTCATGACGGCCGAGGTCGATGGCGACCGGCTCACCGAGGAGGAGATCATCGCGAATTGCATCGTGACGATGGTGGGTGGCCAGGAGACGACGACGAATCTCATCGGCAACGGCCTGCTCACGCTGCTGCGCAATCCCGCGAAGCTCGCGCAGATGCGCGACGAGCCGAAGCTGCTGCAAAGCGCGGTGGAGGAATTGCTCCGGTACGAAAGCCCGAGCCAGCACACCGGGCGCATCGCGCGCGAGGATGTGGAAATGGGCGGCAGCGTGATCCGCAAAGGCCAGGCGGTGATGGCCGTGATGGCCGCCGCGAACCGCGACCCGGAGCGTTTCCCGAATCCCGACGAACTTCTCCTCGACCGCGCGGACAACAAGCACCTCGCATTCGGGTGGGCGGCGCATTTTTGTTTCGGCGCGCCGCTCGCGCGCATCGAGGGGCAGATCGCGTTTGAAACGATCCTGCGACGGTTGCCGGGGCTCGCGCTCGCGACCCGGGAGCCGCTCGTGTGGCGGTCGAACTCGGGGCTGCGGGGCCTTACCGCGCTGCCAATTACTTTTGGGAGGAACTGACTTTGGAACCGGACAAGAAAACTGGTTCATCGCTTTCCGATGAGCGCCGCGCGCTGCTGAAGGCCCATCTCATGGGCAAGGCGGCGCAGGATCGCAAGCCTTCTTCGATTGCGAGGCGCGTCGCATCCGGCCCGGCGCCGCTTTCGTACGGGCAGCAGCAAATCCTGATTCATTCGAAGGTCGCCGGCGAGACGCGGATTTACAACGAGCCGATCACGATCCACAAGCGCGGGCCGCTCGATATCGCGGCGCTGGAGCGGAGTTTCATCGAGATCATCCGCCGGCACGAGGCGTGGCGCACGACATTCGAGTGGCGCGACGACGGCCCGGTGCAGATCGTGCAGCCGCCGCCAGCGCGGTTTGAAATGCCGTTCAACGACCTGCGCGCTCTCCCCGCATCGAAGCGCGAGGCGGAGGCAACCCGGCTTGCGACCGAGGATTCCTACAAGTCTTTCGACCTCGAGCGCGGGCCGATGTATCGTCCGCGCCTGGTCCGCTTTTCCGACGATGAGCACCGGCTGTATATCACATTGTGTCACATCATTTTCGACGGCGTGTCGCTGTACCGCGTGCTGCTGCCGGAGCTGATGGCGCTCTACGAGGCTTACTCGCGCAACGAAACGCTCAAGCTCCCCGACCTGCCCGTGCAATATTCCGATTTCGCCGTGTGGCACCGCGAGCTCGTGCAGCGCGCCATGCCGCGCGAACTCGCCTATTGGAAAACCGTGCTCAAGAATTTGCCCGAGCTGAATGTGAAGACCGACCACCCGCGCCCCGCGACGGTGGATTACAAGGGCGAGATGGAGACGCTGCTCATCCCGCGCGCTGTGACCGATAAATTAAAGGCGATCAGCCAGGAGCACGGCGTGACCCTTTTCATGACCGTGGTCGCCGCGTTCGTGGCGATGCTCCATCGCGACACGGGACAGGAAGACATCGTCGTCGGCAGCGTTACCGACCTGCGCACGCACACGGAATTGCAGGGTCTCATGGGTTTTTTCCTCAACACGCTCGTCGTGCGCTCGCAAGTCTCCGGCGACATTCCGTTCACGGAACTCCTCGCGCGCGTAAAAAAATCGACGCTCGGCGCGTTGTCCAACAGCACGGTTCCCTTCGAGCTGTTGGTGCGCGAATTTTTAAAACAACGCAACGCCAGCCGCGCGCCGCTTTTCCAAGTGATGATCTCCGTCGAGCCGCCGCTCGCGCCGCTGAAGGAAGGATGGGCCTTCACGCAAATGGATGTGGACCCGGGCTATTCGAAATTCGACCTCACGCTCGAACTCGACGAGCGCCCCGAGGGCCTCATCGGCCGCTTCATCTACAGCACCGCGCTCTTCGAGGAATCGACCATCCACGGGCTGAAATCGCGCTGGCTGAAACTCCTCGCCCAAATCGCCGACGCGCCGGAGAAGCGGGTGCGCGACTACGATTCCAGCGAGCGGAAGCCGGCCGAGCGGAAATCCATCTTCTCGCTGTTCTCGCGCAAGCGGTAAGTGGCGCGCTGCCCGGGAACTGTAGCGTCCGCCGTCCTCAGCGGAAGGCGTTGGGCATTGCCGGGAATGTTCGTGACAGCGCACAACTCCTGCGCTGGGGACAGCGCACGCTACATCAGTTCGTGCACGAGACTTCGGGAAATTCGCAAACATGGCGGATGGGCAGGGATTCGAACCCTGGGTACCTTTTGGGTACACACGCTTTCCAGGCGTGCACAATAGACCGCTCTGTCACCCATCCTTAAAAATTCGCCCCCGCCCGGTCTGCGAGGGAGGGAGATTGTTGTGCGAAACCTCTCCCACTTCAAGAGCGAATCTGCAACCGGGAATATTTTTGCATGCCGGGCCGGAGCAGGTTTCCGTCTATACTGGGTGCTCCCATTCCTCATGAAAGCAAATTGGCCGCTGTTGGTTTTGGCGCCGCTGCTGTTGCTTGCGGCCTGCCGACGCCATTCTCCACAAGCCATGCCAGGCGGGCCGCAGCCGGTCGTCACCGCGCAGAAGGAGACTTCGCCGCGCGCGGTGTTTGCGCGCAACATGGGGAAGGTCACCGAGGGGATGCCGGCGGCCGATGTGGAGAAATTGCTCGGCAAGCCGGATGACATCCGCACCGACACCGACCCAGGGGGCATCGATTGGGCGGGCACGACCGAAATCTGGCGCTACGGGACGGACGGGCACCTCACTTTTCCGACGCTGGGGAGCGTGTTCATGTCCGATGGCAAGGTGCAATACGTCTTCGGCGGGAGCGGAACTCCTCCGGCTGCCGGGATGTTTGACGAGGCGGAATTGCGGCGGCTTTTGCGCGCCATCGATGCGATCAATGAGAACAATCCGCTAAGCCTCATCCAGGCGGCCAATGCGCTCCAGCCGCTCGGGAAAACCAAGGGCATGGCGGCGATCGCGGAATACCTGCGGGTGCGGGCGGACGACATCAGCGTCCACTTCGCCGACATCAATGTGTTCCTCCTGCTGCGCCTCTTGTTTGAGGTGCCGAAGGATACGGGCGTGATGCCAGCGATGCTCATCGGCGCAAGCGGCGGGTATCCGCAGCCCGACGGCCCTAATGCGAAACTGCTGCCGCTTTATCCGTTGGTGCTGGTGGATGATATCCCGCTCAATCTTTCCACGGGATACACCCTCGGCGGCGTGGCCCAACCGGTCAGGGAACATTTCGATTTCTTCGCCGCGAACGGGGTGTGGAAGGGACGTCCGCTGGTTCCTTCCAATGATCCGCTGGGCGCGCTCGACAAACTCGTGAACTCGCCTGCATGGGCTGACAAGGACAAGCAGCCCCGCGATTCCATCGGGGCGGAAAAGCATTTTCTCGCTGAAGAGCTTCTTGTGCTGATCGACAACGCCTACCGCATCAAGCCTGATGATCGCGGGCAGCGGCTGCCCGGGGAATTTTCGCAGGAGAAATGGGACCGGATCACGAAGGTGGTGGCGGCCCTGCACATCCACTGGGATGCCACGAAGGCGATCTACGTGCTGGCGGACGGCACATCGCTGCCGGATGTAAAACATGCGTTTTACAAACGGTGCATCCTCGATGTCCCG
>DASZPK010000456.1:0-4515 GCA_035550335.1 Chthoniobacteraceae bacterium
GAGGGAGCGGGGGCCGGGGCCGGCTTTTTTTCCGCGGTGGCGGGCACGGGCAGTACTACGTCGCTCGCGATGCCGAGGGTGGCGAGGGCGCGGATGGTGAGGAAGGTGACGTCGAGTTCCCACCAGCGGTGGCCGTGGGAGGCGGCGCGGGGTTGGGCGTGGTGGTTGTTGTGCCAGCCTTCGCCGTTGCTGAGGAGGCCGACGATCCAATTGTTGCGGCTGCTCTCGCGGGTGTCGTAATTCCGGTAGCCCCAGAGGTGCGTGACGGAATTCACCGACCAGGTGATGTGCCACACGATCACGGTGCGCACGAAGACCGCCCAGACGAGCATGCTGAGGCCGGCCATCGCGGCGTCGCGGATGCTGTGCGCGGGGAGCCAGCCGATCGCTGCGCCGGCGAGGAAAAATATGCCCCACTGGACGAGGTTCACCCAGACCCAGGCGAAATTGCGCTCGAGGCGGCGGTAGAAGCGGTCGGCGACGAGGTCTTTCGCGTAGCGCTCGAAGAGGCCGAAGCGTTCCAGTTCGCTATTCTCGATCCAGAGCCAGCCGAGGTGGCTCCAGAAAAAATTCACGAGCGGCGAATGCGGGTCGGGCTGCTCATCGGAATGCTGGTGGTGCATCCGATGCACGGCCACCCAATGGGCGGGGGTTTCCTGCAGGCAGCAGACGCCGAGCAACGCAAAGAAATGCTCGAGGCGCTTGCCGCATTTGAATCCGCGGTGGGTGAGCAGCCGGTGGTAGCAAAGATTGATGCCGAGCGTGCCGAACACATAGACGCCTGCTGCGGCGGCGATGACGCTGCTCCAGCGGAAGAGCGCGGGCCAGAACGCGAGCAACGCGAGCGCATGGACCACGACCACGCTGGTGAGATAGGGCCAGCGCACTTTGCGGGTGTCGACGGTCGTCGGCAATTGCAGTCTTGGCGCGAAATCGGGGGTGGATGGTGTGCGTGGCAAAATAGGGTCCACGCACGTTTTGTTCACGTATTGTTGCGTTGCGGAAAAACATACCGCGTGCGAAGTGCGTTGAACCTAGGGCCGGGGCGCGTTAAGTCAACGTTGGATCGCAAAAACGCACGCTAAAGTTTTGTCGTGCTTTCCCCGATGGCGGGGAAGGAAGAAGAAAAGGTTGGTTACCTCAGCCACCCTTTCCATTATCGGTTTCTTGCAGCGTCCTCAGCGCATTGGGCTGGAGGAGCTTGATGATTTCGGTCTCGGAATAAGGATGAAAGGGGTTCGTTCCTCCAAGGGGAATGATGATGTCGTCTGATTTTGCGTGAAGCCAGAGCGCGACAAAATTGGCGCCCGCGACTTCCAGGTAGCGGACTTCGTAGTCCTGCTTTTTGACTTGGGGCAATTGTTCCGCTTTTTGCAATGCCACGAGCGTTTCATTGGCAAAGTCGGATCGCTCGACGGAGTTGAAGGTCAAGGGCGCTCCAGGTGCGCCGCCGTTCAAAAGCACGTCTCCCACTGCGCTGCCGTCACGGACAAGGATATACCGCCAGGTGAAAGGTTTCGCGACGGAGAGGAGATGGCCTGCGGCGAGATCGCGGAGGCCGGCGCCATAAGTCTGGTGGGGACGGGCGATGGTGATGTTGTTTACGTCCGGCAGTTGGAGGAATTTGGGCGTGATGTATTTCCGGGCCGTCTGTTCGCCGTTCTTCGGGGCTTCGGGGTAGGTGATGTCGGCGGCGCAATTGGCGGTGAGGCCGGCGCAAATCATGCCGATGCCGAGAAGGCGGATGGTCGCTTTGTTGCTCGTGGGATTTTGGTTATTCATGATTTCTTCGCGCTGAATTGTTTGATGATTTTTGTCCCGCCCTGCTTGATCTCGATGATGAAATGTTCCGAGACTTGCTCGATGCCGGCGCCGTGCATCAATACGGCCTCGGTTTCGGAGATGAACTCGGCTTGCGTGTTATTGAGCCAGTGGTCGAGGCGGATTCCCTCGAATGAGGTGTGGCCGAGGTTTGCCTTTGCGCGGTCGGAGAGGAAGTTGGTCGCCTGCATATTGGGCGGCAGCAGGAGTTCCTTGATGCGCCCGTCGCGGATACTGAAAAGCCGCACCTCGCCGAAGTGAGGGCCGGTTTCGGCGTTGATCGCGACCAGGCCGCCATCCGGGCTCCAGATGGCTGACAGGTTCCTCGCGCCGGTCCAGTAAACGGGGGCTGTTTTTCCAGTGGCAAGGTTTACGAAGTCGGCATTGACCCGCTTGCCTTCGCCGTAAAATTTCTCTCGGATCACGTATTTGCCATCGGGCGAGGGCCATTTTTCGAGGGTGTTGTTGTCCAAGGCGACGGCGTGGGCGCAACAGGCGAGGAGCGTGAGATATAAAAGTATGCGCATGGGAGGGTTAGACGGGAAGTGGGGACGGAAGGATGAAGGCGCGATGGCGCTGAAAGTCTATATTTGCCTCGCAGCCAAGGTTGCGCGGATTGACGCGCGGTATTCGGCCCACTGCGCGGGGGACCAGTCTTTGTCGGGGTGGGAGGGAATGCGCAGGATGGATCCGATCTGCATGGCGGCGAAATCGCGGACGGCGATTTCCGGGAAGGTAAATGCCGCGCATGGCCCTTCGTATTTGTCGAGATCGTCATCGGGCGCGGCGGCATCCGAAGTGGACATTTTTTCAAGGCGCTCTTGCATGCGGCGGAATTGCGCCGATTTGTCTATGAACCGCACGGTTTCATCGTCGAGAAAGGCGGCGAGATAGGCGAGGCGTTGCGCCAGGTGTTTGTCGCCCATGAAAGAATAAGGCCTGATTTTCATGAGTTGCAGTCTCAGGCCGACTGCGGCGCGCCGGGTGGCGCGGGTGAATGCCTCCCACACAGCGGGCGATTCCGTTTCCATGACGAGATAGGAGATGGCCGCCTCGGGGGAAAAACAGTAGCTCACGGTGCTGTCGGCGGGGAGTTTGTCCAATTCCGCGGCGAGACGGTTCTCGGCTTCGGGGCGATCCAGTTTGAACAATTCGCGTAGCGCGTCCTCGCGGTGAGCCAGGCTTGCGGCTTCCGCGCCGGCGCGGAGGAGACGCAGTTTTTCTTCGCGGTCGAGATTTTCCGTCGTGGCGATGGTCCGTGTGAATTCAACGCTTCCGATGTCGGGCCTTTGCGCGAGGAGGCGCTGGTAAATTTCACCAAGGCGTTGCGGGTAACGGGCGGCGACGATGTGGAGGCAGGCGGTGTTGAGCGTATCGCGTTCGCCTTTTTGCGAGGGGAATATGTGGCTGCAAACGTATTCTTCCTCGCCAACCGCGCGGGCTTTTTCCCACCATTGGTGCACGAGTTCGGCGTCGGTGAATTCGCCGAGTTGCCGCGGGAGCCAGTCATCGCCGAGTTCGGGCTTCGCGAGGTCTTCGATCAAATCGCATACGACCTCGCCGACATAGCGCGGGAGATTTGGGAAATTGTTGAATCCCATGGTGATGGAGCGGCTCAGTCGCCGGTCGCCCATATGTGAAATCAAGGTGGGAACGGCATCAAAGCCCATGAGTTCCAGCTTTGCGTAATTCGGGTCGGTGGCACCGGTTTTGAGGGCGTGTCTGCCGCCTGGCGTCGCGCACTCGATCAAGGCGTCGATGAGCGCTTCCACAGTGCCCGGAGCGCTGGTCGAGGGCTGCAAGGTGAGTCGGAGCGATTCAACAAAGTTGAGCTGTTGCTCGCCACGGAGGGGCGGATGATCGGCGAGGAGTTTTTCCATGCGCGGCAAAATCGCCGCGTGGTCGGAACCCGGTTGCATGGCGGCGTTCACGTAGTGATTCCACGTGGTCGCGGCAAGCGAAAGTCGGATATCGTATTTTCCGAAGAGCTCCGCGATGCTGGGATTGGTCCCGTTGTGTTCCATCCATTTTTGGCCGGTGGTGACGAATGCAGGTCCGCGAAAATTCAGGTCGCGAGCCAGGCCGCGCTTGAAGATTTGTTTTACAAGCTTGCGGTGGCCGCGCAGGTGGCACTGGATGGCAAGCGCCAGCCAGGAATTGACCGGGAATTTCGACCCATGAAATGGCAGGGGCTCGATCTCCAAATTAAACGGTAACGGACCGGCAGGGTCGAAGGCCTTGGCGGAAAATCTCTCGTAGCGGGAAGGAGGCTCGGGCACATAAGTTTCCGTGCCGACAAGATAGGAGCCCGCGTTTGAATTCGCCTCCCTGGCTTTTAATTCGAATCCAAGGCAAAAACGCGGGCCGTGTTTGTCATTCGCATCCTGCCCAAAGCCACCGGAGAAAATCTGCACGAGCGGGGCATTCGCGGGAGGCAGCGGCAGCCCCGCGTCCTGATATTGCCTCGCGAGGGAGTCGAGGGTGCGGGCGCTGACCCTCATCGGCTGCAGATGCCAATCGGCCGGCAAAAATTCATAGCCGAACACGCCCAGGACGCGCATCCACCACGAAGGTCTCATTGGTTCTGGATCTTGAATTTCAAATCCCCAATTTTGGCAGCGGTGGCGTCGTCGGGGATGAGGTCGTAGGCTTTCTGGTATTCGGCGAGGGCTTCGCGGGCGGTGAGGGTGGTCT
>DASZPK010000457.1:0-20361 GCA_035550335.1 Chthoniobacteraceae bacterium
TGACTTTGCGGCGCTTGAGCCAGGCGTGGAGTTCGCGACCGGTGTTGGATTGCTCGTGGATCATGAGCATGGGATGGGCGGCGAGCCATCCGGGCCAGCGGGCTGGGGTGGCGGGAGGCGGGTAAGTTTGCGGGGCGATAAGGGCGAAGTCGTCGTTGAAGCGATGGGTGATGCGGAGCGGCGCGGGAAGTTTTGCGGGAGAGGAGATGACGCCGAGATCGAGGTCGCCAGCTTCGAGTGACTCGATGATTTCGCGGCTGTATTGGTGGGAAACGCGGGTGAGGATTTCGGGGTGCTTGCGCTGGTTGGCAAAAAAGAAACCGGGAAGGTGGGCGAGGGAAATGGTGCGCGAGACACCGACGCGGACTTCGCGCGGGGCGTCGGCGAAGTTTTCGCGGAGGCGGAGAAGGGCGGTATCGATGTCTCCCAAGATGCGGCGTGTTTCCCGCAGGAGAAAATCGCCGGCGGGAGTGGGGCTGACGCGGCGGGTGGTGCGTTCGAGAAGCGGAACGCCCAGGGCGGATTCCATGCCCTGGACCTGGCGGGTGATGGCGCTCTGGGTGAGGCCGGCTATTTCACCGGCCTTGGTGAAGCTGCCATGCCGCGCCACGAGGTGGAAGAGGTGGAGCTCGTAGATGTCGAACGGAGTGGTGGGCAAATACTGATTCACAACATTCATCAATCTATTCGATTAATGAATTTCTATCAAATGAAATGAACGGGTATGGTGATGGCCGTTCCAAAAATTAAATAAAGGAGATACCCAATGGCTGATAGAAAGCTGAAATTCCACAGTAATGTTCCCGGCGCTTATTACGTGGACGAGACCTGCATTGATTGCGACATGTGCCGGACAACCGCCCCGGAGTTCTTCGTAAGAAACGACGCTGAGGGCCACACGTACGTGCGCCGACAGCCCGTGACGCCGGAGGAAATCGCGCTGGCGGAGGAAGCGCGGGAGAATTGCCCGACGGATACGATCGGGAACGACGGGGCGGAACCCTGATTGCGAAGAGAAAGCGTCAGTCCACTTCGCGGCATCCTTTTCCCAAGTCGCGATATCCTGTTCCCAACTGCGATAATTCGACGGGAGTCCGGGCCCGGGGGGCGATGAGTATGGTAACATTGTTGCTCCAGGATGTTTGCTTGTAACCTTCCGAGGAGAAGCCGAAACGGAGGGTCGCTTTACCGGGTGCGATTTTAGGGCCAGCCATGACCTCGAATTCGTCGGTGAACGATCCTCCGGGTTGGATTTCAATGGTTATATCGGGATTCCAAAAGCAAGACCACCCGAGGATTTGGAATTTGGCGTTGTCTGTCTTCCAGTTGTTGAACCAACTGCTGCCGCTGGTGTCGAAGCGGATCGGCTTGTTCGTGGTGTTTTTCACCAAGAGTTTCGCTTTGAATGAGGAACTGGGGCGGATTGCGATGTGGGCTGGAATGGAGGCGGTTACAACAAGCCCGGAGACGTCGCCGTCCGCTTTCACGGCAGTTTCGCCGAGAAGCAGGGCAAATGTCATCGCCCAGAGACAAGCGTGCGTTTGTAATAAACGGTTCGTAAGTAAGAGATTACCAAGTCCAGTTTTCGCTGTAAACGCCGAAGTAGATGTGTGGGTGGAAAGCAAATCCTCGGCGTTTCGGCTTCGCGTTGCTGAAACGGGGGTGAAACCTTTTGAGCGCTGCGGGATTTCCTTGGTTATTAAATTGCCAGCGGGGGAGGTTGTGTCTAAACTGCCGGGTAGCAGGGAGATTCCCAATGAATAAAACGTTTGTCCAACGGGCTGCGGCGATATTCGTGCTGGCGGCGTTTAGTGCCGGTTCGGCCGTGGGGCAGTCACCCTCGCCGAGTCCTTCGCCTACGGCCACGCCATCGACGACGAGCAGGATTTTGGGGGCGCTCACGGGGTTGGTGGACAAGATTGCGCCGAAGGAGGAACCGACGCCTGTCCCGTTGTCGCCGGAGATGCAGAAGAAGGCGTCTGATTTGGTCAAGACGTACGGCGGGAGCATTGTGTTTGTGAGCGGGAAAGATGCGGCGGGGAGCGGGTTCATTGCGTCGATCCAAGGGAAGAATTACCTGGTGACGAATGCGCACGTGGCCGCGGGTGTGCATGACGCGACGTTCAAAACGCTCAATGACACGACGGTGAGGGGCGGGGTGTCGTCGCTGGCGGTGGGGCGCGATCTTTTCTGCGTGGCGGTGGCGACCGGGGGCCAGCCGCTGCCGGTGATGGATGACATGGCGCAGAATGCGGCAATCGGCGACGAGGTGGTGGTGCTGGGCAACGCGGAAGGGCAGGGGGTGGTGAACTTGATCACGGGGAGGATCACCGGGATCGGGCCGGACCGGGTGGAGGTGGATGCGCCGTTTGTGCCGGGGAGCAGCGGGAGTCCGATCATCCATCTGAAGTCGGGCAAGGTGATCGGCGTGGCGACTTACATGGCGATCAAATATCTCGACCCGGCGACGCAGGAGATACTGCCGCACCCGATCGTGAGGCGGTTCGGGTTCCGGTTGGACAATGTCAAACAATGGCAGATGGTGGACACGAAGGCATTCGCGGCGCAGGCGGCCGAGATGGAAAACATCGAAACGCTCACGGAGGATTTGTACGGGGTGTGCGAGGGAATTGCGAACGGGATGGAGGATGTGACGCCGGAGGATTTCAAGGTGACGGAGGTCAAGAATTGCCTGGACCAGTGGTACAAGGCGGGCAAGGCGGCGCATAGCGATGAGGAGCGCAAAAAGATCGCGGCGAACATGCTGGGCTTGCTGAAGAACATGACGCAGGGGGACGTGACCGCGGCGCGGCAGCGGATGGCGTACGATTATTTCAAGAGGGAGCTGGCGGAGCAGCAGGATTACCGGGATGCGTTTGCGAAGATGTTTGATTCGGCGGTGAAGAACATCAACCGGTGAGGGGCTTGTTTGCCGTTCAAAGGCCCAGGATCACCCGGTCCCATGGGTTGCCGAGTTCGCGGCAAATCCATTTCAGGCCATCGATGGTGATGTCCGCGAGCAGGCGTTCGGGGAGATCGATGATCGTCTTGAGATCCCAGCCGACGGCGTCGCTGAATTGCTCCAGCGTAATGCCGCGCTGGCGGCACTGGGCGTGAATGAGGGCGACGAGTTCGGCGGCTAGGGTGCTCCAATGAGTGGAAACGTCAAGTTGGCTCGTGGTGGATCGGGAGTTGGTGGCATCCGGGCCCGAGGGTGCGCTTCCCTCCATTCCACAGCATTTGTTCCAGAATTTCATCGGCTTCCTTGCGAGTGGAGGTTTTTGGGCCGATGAGGATTTCGAGTTTGTTGCTCCATGCGATTTGTTTTCCGCCAATGGAGGAGAAACCGAATCTGATTGTGACCTTGCCTGGCTTTCTTTCGTCGATAAAGACCTCGCTCTCGTCGGTAAAAGAGCTGCCGGGCTGAATTTCGATAATCTGAAACATGTTGCTTTCGCAATTCCACGCCATGGTGATGTTTCCATCCTCTTTCCAATTTTGGTCCCATCCACACGACTCCGTGAAAAATTGGATCGGCTTGCCGGTGGGATTTTGGACGAGAAGTTTTATGCGTAAGGACGATCCTCCCATACGAACATCCGGGTGGCCGAGAATGGCGGCGGTGACTTTCAGGTCGGAGATATTGTCGGCTGCCATGATCCCGGAATGACCAAGCAGGATGCCGAAAAGGAGGAGAAAAATAGCGCGCTTCATGTCGAGTTAGACGGAAAGCGGGGGGGCGCCCGTCGATTTTGTCGTAGATCGATGGGCCCGATGGGACCCATGGGAGGAATGGGTCTTATGGTGATGAAGGTCAATCCGCGGTGACTTGCACCGGCGAGAGGATGGCGTCGCGCATGCCGTGGATGAGTTTTTTGTCGGCGGGGACGACTGTGGAGAGGGCGCCGCGGAGCTCGGCTTTGCCTTCGATGATGAAATAATAGGGGCAGAGGCGGGTGCGGCCTTGCAGGGTGTCGATGGTATTCGTAGCGGGGTTGAGATAGCGCTGGTGGACGATGCGGCCTTTATGAAAGCGCTGGAGGATGCGGGGCTCGGTGTGGAATTTTTGCAGGGCTCGCTCGATAGCGGCTTTCCATTCCTGCTGCGGCATATCGGCGCCGAGGGAGACGCCGCGGCTGCCCCAGCCGAGTTCGCTGAAGCCGCTGATTTTCAGGATGAGGTCGCGCTGTTTCTGGCTGAAATGGGCGAGCTCTTCCCACGAGTTGATTTCGAGCATGGGGATGACGGCGTGCTGCGGGATGGGCGCGGGGTCGATCATCCATGTGTAGGGGATGAATTCCTGCAGGCGGAGGAAATGTTTTTCGCCGAGTTCGCGCCGCCAGAATTCGCGGAGGGGGCGCATCCAGAAGAGCGCGAACCACATTTTTTCCTCGAGGTAGGGTTTGATGGGAGGGGTGATGCGGAGGTCGGCGTTTAACATTGTGTTCGAGCCGGGGATGTTGGGGAGGTCGAACAATTCGAAAAAGCGGTAAATCGATTTCAGATTGCCGATTTCAGATTTCAAATTGAAATTCGCGGCGTCGCGCACTTCGATTTCGGTGCCGCGGGTGCGGAGTTGGGCCGCGAGCCAGAGCATTTCGGGGCGATAGGTGGCGGATTCCTCGGATATGACGATCTCGCCGCCGTTCGGCAATAAGGAGCGGAAGCCTTCGAGCATGCCTTCGGGGCCGCCGATGACGTCGTACACGCCGAAGCTGGAGTAGGTTTGGTTGAGCCAGGCGGTGAGGCCGATGCCGCCGGGGACGGTGTCGAGCTCGGCGATGGTGAATGCGATTTTTTTGCCGGGGGCGGGATCGGTGAGGATGATGTCGGGGCGGATGACGCCGGGGAGGTCGTCGCGGAATTTTTTCTGGCGCGAATATTCGACGAGTTCGGGGGGCTTGCCGGCGTCGAGGTAATCGGCGACCCAGCGGGGTTGCTTGCCCTGCACGCTCATGTGGTAGAGGAGGTTGCAGGCGCGATTGAAGAGATAGAGACGGTGGCCGAGTTTTTGCAGTTCCTCGAAGAGCGGCTCGTCGATGGCGAAGGGCTCGGGGGAGATGAGCCATTCCTTGTCGGCGAAGAGGCCTTCCGCGGGCATCGCGGCGCGGATGGCGGAGATTTTTTCGAGGTCGGAGAGCATGGCTTTTACTTTTCGTCGCCGGGGAAGAGCTTACTGCGAGGGAAAACGCAAGTCGTGACGGCGCGCGGTTTCGTGTTTTCGGCGAGACGCCGAAAACGACACGCGAGACGCGTATCCTCCCCGGAGTTTGTGGCGACGCGATGATTGATTTGCAAGTGTTGCGGCATGAGCGGCCCGTTTACCGAGAAAATTAGATGAGCAGCTTTAACGCATGACGGACCAAGTCCTCTGTAGACGCTCCGGCTGCTTTTTCGCGTGCCTTCACCACCGCTTTGTGGGCGTCCACCTGCTTGTAGCCGAGGGAGATGAGGGCGAGGACGGCGTCGTTGACTTGGGTTTCCTCCGGGGTGGGGGCGTGGAGGGCGCTGGCGACTTCCCATGCGGCGGCGATGCCGACTTTGTCTTTCAGCTCGACGATGATGCGCTCGGCGGTTTTTTTGCCGATGCCTTTGGATTTGGAGAGGAGCCCGGCGTCGGCGTTGATGACGGCGGCCTTGAACTGCGTGATGCTGATGTTGCTTAAAATATCGAGGGCGGTTTTGGGGCCGATGCCGGAGACGTTGTTGACGAGGAGACGGAAGAGGTCGCGCTCGGCGGCAGACATGAAGCCGAAAAGGATGTGGGCGTCCTCGCGGACCTGGAGGTGCGTTAATATCTTGATTTGCGAGCCGGGGGGCGGGAGTTTGTCGAAGCTGGAAAGGGGAATCAGAACCTGATAGCCAATGCCGTGGACCGCGACGACGACCTGCGTGGGAAGCGCTTCAACCAATGTGCCCTCCAAAAATGTGATCATGACTGGTGAAAGAAGTACTGCGGGATTGCGAATTTGCAATAGCGAAGGGAGGCACCGGCAGGTGCCCACAGGAGGCGACGAAATTTCCCGCGCTGTGAGCTTGCGAGGGGTCCTTCGACTTCGCTGCGCTTCGCTCAGGATGACAAACGGTGGGCGGGGCGGAGTTTTTAGTGCTGCGGGGGCGTTGTTTGCGGCGGGGGTTTTCTTCCTGCTGCTGGGGAGCGTGAAATGCCTGGCGGGTGATCCTCATCCCTCCTGGCGGGTTTTGATTGAGCCGACGTTTATGCGGCCACCGGTGACGTATGAGATTCCGAATTCGAAGCGGGCGGTGCTGGTGCCGGCGTTGCTCGACAAGGATGGACAGCCGGTTTACCTGACGGACAAGGATTTCAAGGCGCTGGGGGTTGATTGGAAGACGTTCCTCGCGGCGGCGCAGCAGAATGCGACGGCGGAACTCAAGAAGCTCACGCCGGAATATACGCGCAATAAAAAGAAGGTGATCGAGTTTGCGACACTGACTTCGGAGAGCCCACTCACGGCGAGCGTGGTGCTGTCGCCGGAGTTTTTGAAAATGTTCCAGCAGACGCTGGGGGACAAGGTGATCGTGGTGATTCCAAATCGCTACACGGTTTTCGTGTTCCCGGTGCTGGCGAGTGATTACAAGGAGTACGCGCCAATGGTGACGGATGCCTACCACGAGCGCTCGCATCCCGTGAGCACGGAGGTGTACGAGTTGACGGACAAGGGGTTGACGACGATCGGGCTTTACGGGGACCCGTGAGCGGGAAGCGATTTGCTTTGTGCGCTTCAAGTGCGCGGGTGTAAAACAGCGGGACGTGAAAGCCTTGCGATTGTTTCTGGGAATGCTGGCGGGGGTCGGCACCGGCGGTGCGCTCTGCGCGCTGGTGGTTTTTCTGTGCAGCGGCGGGTCGCAGGACGTGGCTAAATTGGTGGTTTACCCGAGTTTGGTGGTGATTCCTTTCCTGATGGGTTTTGTGGCGGCGGTGGTGTGGCGTCCGCTCAAGCTGGGCGTCGGCGCGACGGCGCTGCACACGCTTTTGTGCACGCTGCTCGCGATCCTTGGCGGCTGGGCGGTGTTTCACGAGGGGGTGATTTGCCTCTTGATTGTGTCGCCGCTGCTTTATGTGTCGCTCTTTGCCGGGGCGTTGGTGGCGCGGGTGTTCTTTTTAAACAACCGGAACAAGCTGCATGTCTTCGCGGTGCCGGCGGTGCTGATGCTGTTCGCGGTGGGGGAGCCGTATGTTCGCAGCGACCGGACGGCGGTTGAGACGGACGAAATCCTCATCCACGCGCCGCCTGAGAAGGTGTGGCCGCATGTCACGGAGTTCCCGGAGATCAAGGATGCGCCGCGTTTCTGGCTTTTCAACCTGGGACTGCCAATGCCGGTGGCGACGACCAAGGAGGGGGATTTTGCCGGCGCGCCGAGGCGCTGCATCTTCAGCGGCGGGGCGGTTTTTTCGGAAAAGGTGGCGGAGATCGAGCCGGGGAAGAAGCTGGTGTTTGACATTGTGGAACAGCCGAAGGACCCGGAGCTGGTGGGCCATCTCACGGCGCAGCGGGGGGAGTTTGAATTGCAGGACAACCACGACGGCACGACCACGCTCAAGGGGAGCACCTGGTATGCGCTGCACGTGCGGCCGCTCTGGTATTTTGACTGGTGGGCGCGGTATATTTTCAGCGCGGTGCATTTGCGCGTGATGGAAAATGTGCGCGAGATGTCGGAGCGCGGGGGGTGATATGTTCCGCTTCGTCACCCGGCATCTCCACTGGCTCTCGCGCGTGCCGGGGTTTCCGTTGCTTTTCGATGCGATGCTGCTGGCGTGGACAGCGGTGATGCGCCGTCCGTGCCTTGCGGCGATGGAAGCCGTGGAGGCGGGAGCGCTGGCGATGCCGGGGGTGCGGGTGGGGGTGCACCGGTATGGCGGGACCGAGTTCATCCTGGCCGGACGCGAACTCGGCCACATGCACGGGAACGGGTTGCTTGATGTGCGGGTCGGCGCAATAGAGGCGCGCAGGCTTGTGCGGGAGGGGCGGGCTGAGCCACACCATCTTTTCGGGGAATCGGCATGGGTGAGTTTCTGGATGCGCACGCCAAGGGATGCGGCGACCGCCATGGAGTTGCTTGGGGTGGCAATTGGGCAGGCTTGAACCCCTTTTTTACAGAGGGACGCGCGGAATGCTATCGACAAAAGGGTGTTAAGAGGGTATGGGGAAAACCATCGGGCGCCGGTTCTTCGGCGCCAGCAATGAATAAACTCCGTTCAGCCATCTTCGCGCCGGCTTCACGCCGCGCCCTTCTACCATGAACAAAGCCACCAGCTCCCTTCTAGCCCTGATTATTGCGGGAAGCGCCTCGTATTTTTATTTGAAACAACCCGCGCCGCTCGGCGACATGAAGGCGTCGGGGTTCGTGCCGGAGGATACGATCGCGCTGATCGAACTGCCCGATATGCAGCGCTCGGGGTCGCGCTGGCAGGCGACGGCGATTAACAAAATCATGCAGGAACCCGAGGTGGCGGCATTCCTCAACAAGCCGGAATCGATGATCCCGCCGGGCAAGGCGCTGGACCGGCTGGCGGAATTCCGGAAGCTCGCGCCGAAGGAAGTCTTTATCGCGGTGGTGGGACAGAACAACAACGGGCCGAAGATCGTGATCGGGTTCGATTATTCCGGGAACCGGAAGGATGCGGAGTCGCTGCTCGGGGAGTTGAAGTTTGATTTTGCCGCCAATTTTCCGGAGGGGAAGTCGGACGTGGAGCAGTATGGACAGGATTCGATTGAGACGTTCAGGATGGGGCCGGGCGAATCGATCGGCACGGTATTCAGCGGGCAGTGGTTTTTCATGTCGAACGATATCGCATCGCTGCATGCCACGATCGACCTCGAGGAAGGAAAGCCCGACGCGCCAAAGACTTCGCTGCACGACAGCGCGACCTACAACCTCTGCCTCTCCAAGATGCCGGCGGACCCGGATGCGGTGATCTATGTGGATATGAAGGATTTGGGCAACAGCGTCGCGACGATGCTGGAGACGACGCAGGAGAACAGCAAGGCTGCGGATGAATTCAAAAAGATCAAGGCATACTCGTGGGCGATGAAGTTCGACGGCGAGAATATGCGCGATGCCTTTTACACGTATCGCCCCGGGGGCGAGGCGCACCAGCCGCTGGTTTTCAACAGCAAGGCTTACAGCTCGCCCGACAGCATTCTTTATTACGCGATGAGCCCGCATATGACTGAAACGCCGATGATTCCCGGCGAGGTGTGGTCGCAGCTCGGAGTGGGATCCACGGTCACCGTGGTGGAGCAGGCGCTGAAGCAGGCGGGGTTGAGTTTCGATGATTTCAAGACGGCGTTTGGGCCTGAGGCGGGGCTGGTGGTGAATTGGGGCGAGAACGCGCCGGTGGCAAGCGGCGTGTTGTCGGTGGATGTGCAGGACGCGGCGAAGGCGCGGAAATTCCTGGAAGCCGTTTCGCCGGATGCGGCGAAAAAGGAGGTCGACGGCGTCACTTATTACACGCTCAAGGATACGGGGCTGGGGCTGATGCGCTTCGATTCAACGGTGGCGTTGACGGGCAAGAACCTGGTCTTCGGGATCGATGCGGATACAGTGAAGGCGGCGCTTCAAGCGGCTGCGAGCAATGATGCGGCGCGGATCGACAAGAGCGACGCCTTCAAGACTGCGTCGGGGCTGGTCGGGAAACCGACGGACGCCTTTGCGTATGTGGATTCGCGGACGCTGTTTGACAGGACTTACGGGCTCTCCTCCGATGCGTTGAAGATGGCAGCGATGCTCAATTCCTCGATGAACGAGTACGCGGATTTCAGCAAGCTGCCGCCCCCGGGGGTGATCAGCAAGCACCTGGGGCCGATCGTTTACTCGCAATCGACCGATGAAAACGGGACGTTGTGCGAATCAGCGGGGCCGATTACGTTCACGGAGGCGATGCTCGGGGTGGGGATTGGCGGGGTATACTATTCGACCATGCAAATACGCCAGCCAGCGCAGCCTGTGCCCGCGCGGCAGCATTTATCGAAGGCCCAGCCAGCCCCGTAAAAGCCCGGTTTTTAAGCGAAAAACGCCGGTTTTTAGCAAAAAACACTCGTATTTTGGGCACAGCGTTGGTAAATTCGTCGCCCTTATGGCTATACAGAAGAAAAACGCTTTTTCGCGTCGTCTGCCAGATTTGGTGACAGAGGAGCTCGTGTCGGTCCTCTCGCAAAGAAGCTCATTCGAATTCAAACAGCTCTTCGAAATCGTGCATGAGAATCTCCGCGCCCGCAATGCGGCGAGCGGCGGCGAGGAAATGCTGCGGTTGAGGGCATACGAGAAACTCCAAAACCTCGTCCAGCGCGGCATGGTCCGGAAGAACGGCAAGAAATACAAAGGCCTTGCGTCCGCCCTCGCGGCTGCGGCAGCGGCGGCATCCGCACAAGTGGCGGCGCCGGCCGGCGTGCACTAGGGGAAAACCCCTAGACGAAAAAAGGGAAACCCCTTACAAAAAGGGCGAAACCCTGTAGAAAAGAGCGGTCCCGCGTTTTCCGCGGCGGAGTAACAAATGAATAATCAATATTTGGCGATTTTAATTCATGCAATCGTCGCGGTGGGCTTTGCTGCCTCCGCGCTGATTGTGAGCGTGCTGCTGGGCAAGGCAGGGAAGCGCAACAAAACCAAGGATTCCGCGTACGAATGCGGCATGCTTCCCGAGGGGGGGGCGCAGCCGCGATTCAGCGTGAAGTTTTATTTGGTGGCGATGCTGTTCATCCTTTTCGATATCGAAATCGTGTTCATGTATCCGTGGGCGGTCGTCTATCGCGATTTCCTGGCGAAGGCGCCCGGGGCGGCAGGGGCGAACGGGTTGAAGGTGCTGTTGAGCATGTTCAGCTTCATCGGCATCCTCACGGCGGGATATTTCTATGCGCTCAAGAAGGGCGCGCTGGATTGGAAGAAGTAAGCGGCCGGTGACGCCGCAGGCGTTATTTCGCAGGGGCGGGGGCGGGCTCGGACACGGGAGCAAGCACGCAGCGGAACCCGCAGTTGTTGCGGTGCCTCTCCGGCTCGCCGCGGTCGCGGAACGCGCATGTGAAAAAGACGGGGTCGGCCTTGTCAGACCACGAACCGCCACGGGCGACGCGGTATTTTTTGCCACCGCCATCGTCGCCAAACCAACTGAGGCCGACCGCGACGGCATCCAGGCCCATGTCGCTTTGGAACCAGTCTTCGCACCATTGCCAGACGTTTCCGCCCATGTCGTAGAGGCCGAAGGCGTTCGGCTTGAAACTGCCGACGGGTGACGTTTTTGGAAAATCGTCCACGTTGAAGCTCGGGTCGTAGTTCGCCGTGTTCTTCGGCGGCGGCCAGGTGTCGCCCCAAGGGAACTTTTGTTTGCCGGCGGCGATGCTCCATTCCTTGTCGGTCGGCAGGCGGTATTCCTGGTCTTGCGTGATCTTTCCCTCCTGGCGTTCCTTTTGGGTGAGCCACGTGCAGAATGCCTTGGCTTCGCTCCAGGTGATATTTACCACGGGCTCGTCGTCTTTTTGTTTGAACCCGGGGTTCTTCCATTTTCCGTCGGCCTTGGGGTTTGCCTCCGAGTAAGCGCGGTAATCCTGCACCCGCGTGTCCCAGATGCCGAAGAGCACCTTGGTTCCCGGGACCTTGACGAATTCCATGCCGAGCGAATTCACGAAATCGCCCCCCATGGAACCGGCGCGCACCTCGATCTTTGCGATCTTTTCCAGCGGCACGGTGACCGGGCCCGCATCTGTCTTGAGGGCGATTTCCTTGATGTCGAGGTTTCCGTTCAGCATGTCGCCGTTCTGGAGCTTGATGTGCGCGGCATGGTCGTCCGCGCCGAATTCGATGCCCTGCGCTTTGGAGAGGTCGAACTCGAGCTCGGCGTACGCGGTTTTGAGTTTGAGTTTGTCAACCGCGGGCGCGCCGATGGTGCGCGAGCCGTCGGTCAGGTCGATCACCAATTGGAGGGCTGGCGCGGGGGCACTTGTCTTTTGGTCCGTGTCTTTGGTCTGCGCGGACAGGCTCCCGGCGAGAAGGAAAGCGGCGAGGCAGGGGATGAGGGTTTTCATTGCGGCGACTCACGCAACAAGGCGGTGAGGGGGTTTATACCAGTTTTTTTCTCTTCCTGTAAAGCGTGGCGGGATCGATGCCGAGAACCTGGGCGGCTTCCTCGAGCGTCCTCGAGCCTTCCACGACGCGGCGGATGTGCTCCTGCTCGATCTCCGCAAGGGAGACTTTGCCGCCAAGGCGCACCTCGGAGTGGTCCTGGGCGATCTCGCCGACGTCCGCGGTCTCGATGCGCGGGCCCGCGCTGAGGATCACGGCGCGCTCCATCACGTTGCGCAATTCGCGGATGTTGCCGGGCCAATGGTAATGCCGGAGCATTTCCAGCGCCGCCGGCGAAACGTCCCGCGCCGGTTTCCCGGCGTGGGCGGCAAGCGACTGCAACTGGCCGCCCACGAGGTCCTCGATGTCCGCCGCGCGCTCGCGCAGGGGAGGGAGCGTGACGGAAATGACGTTGAGCCTGTAAAACAAATCCTCGCGGAATTTCCCGGAGGCGACGGCTTCCTTGAGGTTGCGGTTGGTGGCGGCGACGACACGGACGTTGGAACGGTGTGACTTTGTTTCACCGACCCGCTCGTATTCGCGCTCCTGCAAAAGGCGCAGAAGCTTGGATTGGATCTCGACCGGCAATTCGCCGATTTCGTCGAGGAAGAGCGTGCCGCCATCGGCGGCGGCGACCTTGCCGAGCGTGTCGGCGTGCGCGCCGGTGAACGCGCCCTTTGCGTGGCCGAAGAGTTCGCTCTCGAGTAATTCACGCGAGAGGCTCGGGCAGCTCACGGTCACGAACGCCCCCTGCGCGCGCGTGCTGCGCTGATGGATGGCCCGGGCGAGCATGCTTTTGCCCGTGCCGCTTTCGCCGAGTAGCAAAATCGTGGCGTCGCTTTCCGCCGCCTTGAATGCGACGTCGAACGCCTTTTGCAGCACGGGCGAGTGCGTCTTCAAATTCATTTCCGGCTGGGCTGAGCCCACGCGAGATTCGAGCTCGGCCACGCGGTTTTCGAGGCGACGCATGCGCTCGACGCGGGCGAGCACCTGGCGGAGTTGCTCGGGCGTGCACGGTTTCGCCAGGAAATCGAACGCGCCCCGGCGCATCGCCTCGACAGCGGTCTCGATGGAGCCAAAGGCGGTGACCACGATCACCGCGGCGCGCGGGGAGAGGCGGCGGATTTCGTCGAGCAGGTCGAGGCCGCTCTCCTGGCTCAAGCGCAGGTCGAGCAACACCACATCGATGGAGGATTTTTTCAATTCCTGCAACGCCCCGGCGCTGGTCGATGCCAGCGAGACCTCATGCTTCATGGATTCCAGCGCCGCGCTGAGCGACAGCCGGATGTTTTTCTCATCGTCTACAATCAATACGTGCACGATGTGAGACTATGACAGTCGCGCGGCCTTTCCAAGTCCCATGACGACTGGCGGCGGCGTTGACAAGTCCCGCATAGTGGATAGTGCAATCATTCGGGAAATGTTTTACAAACAGATACAGGCATGAAACGCGTCCTTTTTATCCAGAACGGCGAATACGAGGGGCCCGGGCTTTTTGCCGCGACGTTGAACGGGCTCGGCATCGCCGTGGAGACCGCGCACGCGTGGCGGCGCGACGTCCTGCCCGATTCGTTGGAGGGGTGGGATGCGCTTGCGATCGGCGGCGGGTCGATGAGTGCTTACGATCTCATGGAGCACCCGTTTTTGAACGCGGAGATCGCGTTGTTGAGGGAGGCGCGCGAGACGGGGCGCCCCGTGATGGGCTTGTGCCTCGGCGCGCAGCTCATGGCGGCGGCATACGGGGGCGATGTGTTCCCGAACGGCGAGGTGGAGATCGGGTTTTTCGACATTTGTTTTATAGACGCGGCCGCGCGCGATCCGCTTTGGAGCGGACACACTTCCGGCGGGTTCCGGCCTGTGAGCTGGCACCGGGACACGTTTGCGCTGCCGCCGGGCGCGGTGCATCTCGCCTCATCTGCGCTGACGCAAAACCAGCTTTTCAGCCTCGATGGGATCCATTACGGGCTGCAATTCCATCTCGAAATCGACCGCCCGCTGCTCGCGGAAATGGTTGCCACCGAGGATGGGGGCGGGTTGCCACGACATGGGATCGACCCGCGCGAATTCCTCCGCGAGTCGGAGACGGCGCTGCCGGCGGTCGAGGCGATCGGACGCAGTGTCTTTTCGCGCTGGGCCGGATTGTGTGGCTGAAACCAGCGAAGCCGCTCACTATCGCCTTGTTTGTGTGGACTCGGGGTGACATAGTGCCCGGCGGAAAGGTCCGAGGGAAAAGGACCGGCCCATCCTTGCGTTTCCAATCAAACCCAAACCATTGCCTGCACCCATGTCCACACCCGAAACATCACCCGTGTCCGAGCAAAAACAAACCAACAGCCATCAGCGCCACCTGCGGTTTCACGTGCCGCACCTGCATTTGAATTCTGTTTTTGGCGAGGACTGGTTCGCCCTCAAGGCCGAGGCATTCGCGCGCTTTTTTGGCACGCCTGTTTTCCTTGTCGCGCAGACAGTCATCGTGGGCGTCTGGATTATCATCAATATCGTCGGCTGGGCCCATTTCGATCTATATCCCTTCATCTTGCTGAACCTTGCATTCAGTCTCCAAGCCGCTTATGCCGCGCCGCTCATCCTCCTCGCGCAGACGCGTCAGGCCGACCGAGACAAGGCGCACTCCGAGGCCGATGCGCAGCACCGCGAGGAACTCGCCAAATGGAGCCACGACCGCCAGGAAATCGCGCTCAAGCAATCCGAGCAACTCCTCGCCCTCATGGAGCAGAACACGAAGCTTACCGAAATCACGCACCAACTCAGCCAGCGCATCGAGGCGCTCACGGCGGAGATGCACAAGCGCGTGCTGGAAAGCTGAGCATCGGCGGGATTGACCTTCCCGCAGTCGCGTGCAATCTATCCCGGTCGCAGGGCGCGCACTCCGCGCATGCGATTGAAATGAACCGCCTCCAATTTTGTCTCGAAGCCGTAGCGCCGGGCTCGCGCGCCCGCGCGGCGACATTCCGCACGCTCCACGGGGAAATCAAAACACCGCTCTTCATGCCGGTCGGCACGCAGGCCACGGTGAAAGCGCAGTTGCCGCAGACGCTCGAGGATGCAGGCTCGCAGATGCTCCTCGCGAACACCTATCACCTGCTGCTGCGGCCCGGCGCCGAGGTTTTCAGGCGCACAGGCGGCATCCACGGGTTCATGAGCTGGAAGCGATCGGTGCTCACGGATTCGGGCGGGTTCCAGATTTTCTCGCTGCCGCATTCCCGCTCGATAACGGAGGAGGGAGCTGTTTTTCAAAGTTACACGGACGGCAAAACCATCCTGCTCAGCCCGGAATTGAGCATCGAGACGCAGGTGGCCATCGGCAGCGACATCATGATGGCGCTTGACCAATGCGTTCCCTCCACTGCGGATGAAGCAACTGTGCGAGCGGCGCTCGGCCTCACGCACCGGTGGGCGGCGCGCAGCCTGGCGGCGCGGGGCGATTCGCCGCAGGCGATGTTCGCGATCACCCAGGGGGCGCTTTTCAAGGAACTGCGCCGCGAGAGCGTGGAGACGCTGGCGGCGATGGAGTTCGATGGGTTCGCCATCGGCGGCCTCGCGGTGGGCGAGGCAAAAAACGAGCGCGAAGATACGTGCGAATTCACCGCCGCGCTCCTGCCTGCGGATCGCCCGCGTTATCTGATGGGTGTTGGCTCGCCGCTGGATATTTTGGAAGCGGTGCATCGCGGGGTGGATATGTTCGACTGCATCATCCCCACGCAGGTCGCGCAGCGCGGCGGCGCGTTCACCTCGCGCGGCTACCTGCAATTGCGGCGCGGCGTTTACAAGTTCTCGAACGAAAAGCTCGACCCCGCGTGCAATTGCCCCACCTGCGAGCGCTATACGCGCGCTTACCTGCACCATCTCACCAAGACGAAGGAGACACTCGGCTGGCAGCTCATCGGCAAGCACAATTTCCATTTCTACCACCGGCTCATGCGCGAAATTCGCGAAAGCATCCTCGCCGGGCGTTTTACGGAGTTATACAACGAGAAGCGCGCCTTCCTCCACGAGGACGACCTCGACAACCCGAGCAGAAAGGCGAAACCGGCCCGCGTGGAGCGGCCTCCGGAACTCGGCAACTACCGCATCCACACCGCGCGCGAGGGATTTGCGAACATCCTGCACGTCCCCTCGGGCGAGATCATGCATTCGCGCATGGACCCGATGGACGAGGCGCGTTGTTTATACATCGAGCAGTCGTGCCTCGCCGAGCGGGTGCGGCCCTCGCGCACGGAAGCGCCATTGGTCATCTGGGACGTCGGCCTCGGTGCCGCCGCGAATGCGATGGCCGCGATCCATTGCTACGAAGCGCAGGCGCTGGGCGGACCGGTGCGTCCGATGCGGATCGTGAGTTTCGAGAACGACCTCGACTCGCTCCGTCTCGCCTTCGCGAACAACGACCGTTTCCCGTACCTCCGCCACGGCGCGCCCTCGGGAATTGTCAAACGCGGGCACTGGCAATCGCGCACGCTTCCCGGATTGAGTTGGGAACTGGTGCCAGGCGATTTTTTCGAAATGCTCGCGAGAGCTCCCATCGCGCCCGAAGTCATTTTCTACGACATGTTTTCGAGCAAGACGCACGCGGATCAATGGACGCTCGACCTCTTTCGCCGCCTTTACGCTGCATGCGCGGCGGAAGGGGCGGGGCAGGGGACTGAGCTGTTTACTTACACCGTCTCGACCGCCGCGCGCTCGGCGATGCTGGCCGCCGGTTTTCACGTCGCGCGCGGGCGCAGCGCCGGCGAAAAGGAGGAGACGACCATTGCATTCACCGCGGCTGCTTTGAATGGCGAATTCGCCCCGCGCCACGAATTGCTCGGCGCGGAGTGGCTTGCGAAGTGGAACCGCTCCCGCGCGCGCATTCCCGCGTGGGTTCGCGAGGAGGAGCGGACGGCTTTTGAACAGGCGATTCTCGGCCATCCGCAATTTCATGGTGCGGTAACCGTGGCCTGAGGCATCCATTTATTCTCGCCGGGCGTTTATAGTACGCTATCGTCGCGTCACGCCACGGAAACTCAAACCCAAGGGAGAACCATACTTATGCAACTCGGAATGATCGGACTCGGAAAAATGGGCGCTAACATGGTGCGCCGTTTGTCACATGGGGGACACAAACTCGTCGTATATGACCGCAGCGCGGATGCCGTCGCAGCGTTGGAAAAAGAAGGGGCGACCGGGGCGAAATCGCTGGAGGATTTTGTCGCGAAGCTGGAGACGCCGAAGTCGGCGTGGATCATGGTCCCCGCCGGCGGGCCGACCGAGGACACCGTGCAGGCGCTCGCGAAACTGCTTCCTTCCGGCAGCGCGATCATCGATGGCGGCAATTCGTATTTCAAGGACGACGTGCGGCGCTCGAAGATCCTCGCGGAAAAAGGCATCGCTTATCTCGACGCCGGCACCAGCGGCGGCGTGTGGGGCGAGAAGCGTGGCTACTGTCTCATGGTCGGCGGCGATGAGGTCGCATTCAAGCGGCTCGAGCCCATCTTTGCGACCCTCGCGCCCGGCATCGGCGACACTCCGCGCACACCGGGGCGGCCCGCCGGGAAAGGCACGGCGGAGAATGGTTACCTTTATTGCGGCCCATCGGGTGCGGGGCATTTCGTGAAGATGGTTCATAACGGAATCGAGTACGGTCTCATGCAAGCCTACGCCGAGGGGTTTGACATCCTGCGTGGAGCGACCTCGAAGGAATTGCCGGCGGATATTCAATACAATCTCCCGCTCGCGGAGATCTCCGAGCTGTGGCGGCGCGGCAGCGTCGTCGGCTCATGGCTCCTCGACCTCACCGCCATGGCGCTCATCGAAAATCCCGACCTCACCGAATACACCGGCTTTGTCCACGACTCCGGCGAGGGCCGCTGGACCATCGAGGCCGCCTTGCAGGAAGCCGTTCCCGCCGAGGTGCTCAGCGCGGCACTCTACACGCGCTTCCGCTCGCGCCAGCAGCACACCTTCGCCGAAAAACTACTCTCCGCCATGCGCCAGAAATTCGGCGGCCACATCGAGCAAAGCGCCATCACGGAGAAGTGATGAAACCGTACACTTCGAAAGTGCCCATCCAGCTTGTGCTTGCCGACGTGGACGGCACCCTCGTCACCCAGCAAAAGGTGCTCACCGACAAAGCCGTGGACGCCGTCCGCCGCCTGCGCGAGCGCGGCATCCGATTCGCCATCACTAGCGGACGCCCCCCTCGCGGCATGGACATGATTAACGATGTGTTACACCTCGACACCCCGATCGCCGGCTTCAACGGCGGCGTGTTCGTTTCCCCCGACGGCAAGGTGCTCCAGACCAAACTCCTCCCGCGCGAGGCAGCGGAAAAGGCCATCGAACTCATCCACCGCCACGATCTCATCGCATGGCTTTATACACCGGAAGCGTGGTATATTCCCGACCCGGAAGGCCCCCACGTCGCGCGCGAGACATGGACCGTGAAATTCGAGGCGAAAATCTGCAAGGATTACGGCAGCCTGCTCAGCCAGGCGGTGAAAATCGTCGGTGTGGCGTGCGACGACCCGAAGCATCCGTGCTGTCCGTCCGACGATTCCCACCGGCACACGCCCACCTCTCCGAAGGAAGCGCTCGAAGCGGTTGCCGCCTGCGAAGCGGAGTGCCACAAAGCCATCGGCAAACTCGTCTCCGCCGCCCGCTCACAACCCTATTACCTCGACATCACCCATCCCGAGGCAACCAAGGGCGGCGTGGTCGATTACCTCTCGCACACGCTCAACATTCCGCCGGAAGCAATTGCCACGCTGGGCGACATGCCGAACGATGTTTTGATGTTCGAAAAAAGCGGCATGAGTATCGCGATGGGCAACGCGAGCGGGGAAGTCCAGGCGCAGGCGAATTTTGTGGCCGACTCGAATGAAAACGAAGGCTTCGCGAAGGCCGTCGACAAATTCATCCTCGGCCAATGATTCGGGTCAGTGCATGTCCACCTTCACCTTCGCCCCGCGCACGCTCTTGAACATCATCACGAGCGGCGTGCAGAGGAGGCAGACGATGCCGAAGAGGCGGAAGTTGTGGACATAAGTGAGCAGCGAGGCCTGCTGTTGTAAAATCCCGTATAACAACCCGTAAGCCTGCTTCGTGGCCAGCCAGAGGTTCGAGTGCGCGGCAAGCCCTCCCTGGATGGTGGCGACGCGCTGCTGGTAGACGGGACTAAGCTGGGAAAAATGGCCGACGAGGATGGCCTGCTCGGACTGCGCGCCGCGGGCGATGAAAGTGGTAATCATCGCAATACCGAGGCTGCCGCCGAGGTTGCGCATGAGGTTGAAAATGCCCGTGGCATTACCCATCTGCTGCTGTGAGAGAGTCCCCATGGTGGCGGTCGTGAGAGGAACGAAGATGAAACTAATCGCAATTCCGTTGACCACGCTCGGCAGGATGACTTGCTTCATCCCGATTTCGAGATCGACCCGGCCCAGGATGAACGACGAATAGGCGAGGACGAGAAAGCCGATGGTGATGAGGAGCCGTGCGCTGACTTTGGCCACGATGCGGCCGACGATCATCGTCGTGACAAATGCCGCGATCCCGCGCGGACTGAGCGCGAGGCCCGCGTCAAGCGCGGTATAGCCGAGCAATTCCTGCATGAAAAGCGGGAGCACGGCCGTGGTGCCGTAGAGCAGCGCGCCGAGCAGGGTCATAAGGCCGACGCCCACGGCGAAGTTGCGGTTTTTTAAAATGCGCAGGTCCACGATGGGATGCGGATTGGTGAGTTCCCATGTGATGAATGCGATGAGCGAGATAACCGAGGTGATCGCGAGCGAGAGGATGAGATGCGAGGCGAACCAGTCGAGCTCCTGGCCTTTGTCGAGGATGTATTGCAGCGTGGCGAGCCAGAGTGCCATGAGGCCGAAGCCGATGTAGTCGATGTCTGAGAGCTTCACGCGTTTCAAATACGGCGGGTCCTCGACGAACATCTGCGCCATCCAGATCGCGAGGATGCCGATGGGAAGATTGATGTAAAAAATCCACCGCCACGAATAATTGTCGGTGATCCAACCGCCGAGAGTGGGGCCGAGGATCGGCGCGACAACCACGCCCATCGCGAAGACCGCCATCGCCGCGCCGCGTTTTGCGGGCGGGAAACTTTCGAGCAACACGGCCTGCGAGATCGGCTGCAGCGCGCCGCCGCCCGCGCCCTGCAACACGCGCGCAATAATCAGGAAGCCGAGGCTGTTCGCCATCCCGCACAGCGCCGAGGCGAGCGTGAACAGGAGGATGCACGTCATGAAAAAGCGTTTCCGGCCGAAGAGATTGCCGAGCCAGTTT
>DASZPK010000458.1:0-1923 GCA_035550335.1 Chthoniobacteraceae bacterium
GCATGAAGCCCTCCGTGGCGTTGCGCATTGGCATCGCAATGGGGGTCGCGGGCCTGCTGTGGCTCGCGATTACGACCAATATGCTTGCGACCGCACTCGCGGCGCTCACGCACGTGATTTACCTGTTCGTTTACACGCCGATGAAAAGGCGCACGCCGTTTTGCATCACCGCCGGCGCGATCTCGGGCGCGATCCCGCCGATGATCGGGTGGGTGGCGGCGCGGCCGGTCGTGGATCCGGGTGCGTGGGTTTTGTTCGGGATTTTGTTTTTGTGGCAGATGCCGCACTTCCTGGCCATCGCGTGGATGTACCGCGACGAATATGCACAGGCGGGGTTCGTGATGTTGCGGCGCAATGACATCGGCGGCTTCTCCACGGCGTTTGAAAGCCTGTGCCACACGGCGGCCCTCACTGTTGTGACGCTGCTTCCGCCGCTCTTGAAAATGACGGGCTATATTTACCTGCCCGGCGCGATCCTGTTCGACGCGGTGATTTTTGCGTGCGCGGTGCAATTCCTGATGCGGCGCGACCGGGGCAGCGCGCGGCGGCTGTTTTTCGCCTCAATCCTCTATCTTCCCTGCGTGCTGGGGCTGCTCGTCTTTACCAAGGCATAGCCGGGGGGCATCCATCATGTTATTACGGCGCTTCATTTACCTCACGGTGGCGATTCTTGGCATTGCCGCGATCTGGTTCGAAATGGCGGCCACGAGGGCCCCCAAGCAGGCCGCCATCCCCGCGTTTGGCAACGTTCCCGATTTCAAGTTGACAGAGCGCAGCGGGAAGACGGTTACGCTCGCTGACATGCGGGGAAAAATCTGGGTGGCGAGTTTCTTTTACGCTTCGTGCCCGGGGCAATGCCCGGTCATGAATGGCCGGCTGAGCGCGTTGCAGGCGGATGCGCTGAAAAACGAGGGCGTTTATTTTGTCTCGATCACCACACAGCCGGAGACCGATACCCCCGCGGTGCTGAAGGAATATGCCGACCGCTTCCATGCCTCGGACCGCTGGCTGTTCCTCACCGGCGATAAGGAGCAGATATTCAAGCTTTCGAACCAGGGATTTTTGCTGACGGCGGCAGACCAGACCGATCCCTCCGCGGGCGCTGAACCGGTCATCCACAGCACAAAACTCGTGCTGGTGGACCGCTCGGGAAAAATCCGGGGTTACTACGACGCGATGGACGAGGATGAGGTCAAGGCGCTCTCCGCGGACATCAAAAAACTGATGCGCGAATAGGGGGAAAGACGATGACGCTCAATGATCTCCCGGCAATCGATGCGACGTTAAACAGCATTAGCACAGTATTTATATTGGCAGGCTGGCTCTTCATCCGCTCGGACCGGAAACTGCAGCACATCGTTTGCATGACCATCGCGCTGGTCGCCTCGACCATTTTTCTCGCCTGCTATCTGACCTACCATTTCACGCATCCCGAACTTCATTTTCCGAAGATCGGCGCGCTCACGTATTTTTATTACGTCCTGCTGGCGACCCATGTGAGCCTCGCATTCGCGACGGTCCCGCTGGTGATTCTCACTCTCATACCGGCATTGCGGGCGCGTTTTGACAAGCATCGGCGCATCGCGAAATGGACGATGCCGATCTGGCTTTACGTTTCTGTCACCGGCGTACTGGTTTATATGATGCTCTACCAGTGGTTCGCGCCTGCGGTGCATGGCATAACCGCAATGAGATAGCAATCAGGCTCAAGCGCCCGGCGGCGGCTGCGGCGGGCTGCCCGGGGGCCGGGTCGGCGGGCGAATTTGCGGGCGGGCCGGGGGCGCTTGCGGACGCATGGGCGGCCGCGGCGCGGGCGCGGACGGCGACTGCGGGGCTTCGCCACCGCCGGCGGAGTTGGCGAGATCCTGTTCCTCATCGGGCAGGAAAACCTTGAAGCGGTTTTTGTCGATGGCCTTCATGTAC